>CAYGJN010000007.1:714-38359 GCA_964350135.1 uncultured Bacteriovoracaceae bacterium
CAAGAGCTATTTTTTTATAGGGTAGAAGGGCATTTACTTCATTGGGGAAATCATGCTGAAGTTTAATGATGCTTCCAAGAGTCGCATTTTTCCCAAGGAGTCCATCAGCGCTCCAGTAATTTCTGTGATGAGTTTTCATAGTGTTTAAATGTAGCTTTGCTGCAAGTTCTCCTACTTTGAAATATGTATTTTTTGCTCGCGACATTTTAATTTGGCCTTCTTGCCACTGCATAAGATCACAAATCCGTGCTTGCCCAATAGACTCCATGCTGACCTTTACAAAAATTTTATTATTTTTACTTAAAATTGGTTTTTGCACAGGTATATCAGTTTTCTCAGATAATTGTTTAATCCATCTAAGCTCTTCAGTAATGGCCTTTTCTGTATGGTAATTGGCACGATGAATTCGAAGAAGATAATTTTTCTTTGAAGTTTCAACTTTAAAAGTTGTATTTTCTCCATGGTTTATAAAAATTAATTTATAATTTTTAATTGAGTAATGACCAAGGGCCTTTTCAGCAAGTTCTCGAAGTCTTCTTGTCTGAGACAAATATGAAAGATTCTCAAAAGGTATAAGCATTAAAAAAATCCCGATAAGGAGACTGACCCATTACGATTAAGATAATAATTATAGAAAAAACCTAAAAGAAAATAACTCCCAATTGGAAACTGAATTCCAGCAAAGTTTTCTTCTTTATTAATTTCACTAGTAAATTGCTTGTTTTCATAGTCGTAGGCAAAATAGCGAGATTCTTCTTTTCTCAATCCATAGGTGAACATAAATAAGTTTGTATAAAGAGTTGCAGTGGAAAGACTGATTTTATCTTCAAAGCTATCTTTATTATTTATTTCAGTATACTCAACAGCAATATTTAATATCCGGGCACCTAAAGAGAATGTGTTCACATAAAAACTAACAGTATCATGATTATTTATAGGGTTAAGATAGGTATCACTAAAACGTGCTCCAGAAATAGTGAGAGGTCCTAGTACAAAAGCAGCTCCCATCCCATCACCATATTTTTTAGTTTCTTCGTTATAATTTGCAATAATTCCTAGATTAACTTGAGGCCTCCAATAATTTCTTTTACGGTTGCCTTTTTTCTTATAAATGAGATTGATAAGACTCACAGAGGTGGCAAAAACATATTTTTTCTCTTTAATTTTTCTTCTGCCGACCTTTCTGGCCTCGTAGTCACGAATAGATTCCTTACTTGAGTTTCCAAAAAATAATCCTTCAGTTGTTGTCGATGCAAACCCACCACCTACAACTCCTGTTCCAGTTGCGATCCCTAGAGAGTAGTTACCTCTATAGTGAACACTTTCAAGACCAAATCCTCGGTCAATATTTAGTCGTGCGGGACTTAAAGAGAACACAGATGAAGCATTTGGAAATGAGATCCCTCTAGAGACTGAAGGAGAAGTCGATCTTCCTCCAGTGCCAAACCAGCTCTTGCAATCTTTGTTAATAAAAAAATCACATATATTGCTAGAAAATGCTTGAGTGCTATAGAAAACAAGTAGTATTAAAAAGATCATGTAGCTCAGATTTTTTTTGTGTTTATAAGAGTCATAGGTTCACAAATCTCAGCAATATTTTCTTCAGGATTTAAAACCATTTTATTTTTTTTGAAATCATAGCGATAATCATGAGACCAATCAAAGCATTTAATCGCCTTTGAGAAATCTAAATTCGAACCTTTGGGATCTGCTTGATCTGGAATATCTTGGGATTTCATAAAGCATGTTTGTAAATGAAGAGAGGTATTTCTAGTATGAATATCTCCATTTTTCTTTATCTCAACATATGCTTGCCCTGGTAAGTCAGTGGCATAAACAAGATTAGTGCATAACTCATCTCTGAAATAATATTTTGATTTATTAGGGTCAATTTTTCCATTGCAGTTAAACTGCAGGAGTGAATGTGGTCCTAAATTCTCGAGTGATGTATAGCTATAAGTAGGGTCTGTGTTATCAATTTCCCAATCTCTATGAATAAAATCAATCAATTCTCCAAAATGAAGTCTGGCTATATTCCTGTAATAAGAAATCTTACCTGTTGACTTATTTTTTTTGGCTTCATATTGGCAGCCTTTAATTTTTTGAACAATCGTATAATTCGTAACCTGAGATTTATTTTTTGTTTGATAAGACAAAATCATATCTGACATATAATACTCATATCCAAAATTGTTTGCTTTTTTCTTTTGTACGCGAAAATCTAAAAAATCTAAGTCGCATATATCTTTTTCGACACATCCATTTTGGTTAATTGGATAATACTCTCTCTTTTGCTCTAGAACAGTTTCTGACATTGCATTATGAGCTAAGCTTAAAAATATAATGAGAAAGATAGTTTTCATGGATAGACCTAGTTGTTAAAAATGATATTTAAGACCAAAGGCAAAATAAGTATTTTGCTGTGTCTCTGCTTGCTCTACTTGATCTAGAGTTTCTTCTTTAATATGAATAGATTCAAAACCAGCTTCTGATAGGTAAGACCAAGACCAGCTTGATCTAATATTAACTCCTAAAGAAACATCTGGAAGAAGATAAGCAAAGCCACTTTGTGTATAATCAGGGTAGCGACTTGATGATTGTCCAATACCAAGTTTTGTACTGATAAAGGGAGTTAGAGTCTCTGCAAATTTAAGACTTCTAATATAAAAAGTAGTACCAAAAAGTAGAAAGTTTCTATTTGATTCAATCTCAATACTATTTAAAGTTGTTTGTTCACGTTCTAGTCTGACACCAAAGTCTACAGTAATACCCTTACTAAAATCTGTGCCATAAGTAAGGGTAGCATTAATCTTTCTTCTTCTAGGATCAACATCAGAATTTGAATTAGAAATCGACTCGTTAACTCCTGAAGCAAAAGCACCTCGAAGAGTAATATTACTAACTGTTTCATATTTATGAGGCATGCCTGGTTCTGTAAATTGAGCATAGAGCTCCGCAGTCTCTGGGTCTTCAAAATTGGGTTTTTCTACTTTTAACCAAACTGCTTCTTGTGAAAGATTAAATGTGACGGTCTCTCCTCTTTTAAATGGAGCAGAAATTTTAGAGTTTTTAATTTGCCAGACAGCATAGTCACGAGAGACTTCAATGGCCTTTGCTTGAATTGAGAGCTCATCAGTAGTGAACGTTCCATGAGCGCCCTCTATAAAACCTTCTTCTTTTCCACTTCTTGTAACAAAAGTTTTACCACTAGTTGAGACACTTTCTATAAGCATTAGTTCCCAGCAAAAAGCTGAAGTTGATAGAAAAGCTAGGATTATTAATTTCTTCATCTATTAATTGTAAATCATAGCTGGGTTTCTTTCATTATATTTTACATTTCGGAGTAATGTACTCAGATAATATCGACTGGTCGAACTCTTAAAAAAAGTTTATGATCATCCCCATGAGTGAAGCTAAAGTGATATCACTATTAAATCAAAAAGGCGGAGTAGGTAAGACAACTATGGCCTTTAATCTTGCTCATGCATTAGCACAAAAAGGCAGACGAGTACTATGCATAGACTTAGACCCTCAGGCCAATCTCACACTTCTTTTTCATGGGCCTGATTATCAAGCTGAATATAATATTTTTCATCTTCTGATTAATTCAGTTCGAGAGCTTAAGCATTTACATAGTGAGATCACAACATCACAAGTTATTGAACAAGTTGGAGAGATTGATTTTATACCAAGTGGACAGGATTTAAGTGGTTTTGAACTCTCTGTGGCTGCTATTAAGTCTCCTCGACAGATGATTCTTAAAAACTTTATTCAAAAAAATGGTTTACGAGATAGTTATGATTATATTCTGGTAGATGGACCACCAACCTTAGGGCTTATTGTTGTCAATATTTTAGTAAGTTCAGATGGTGCAGTTATACCATTTCAACCGGATCAATTTTCTCGAAAAGGTCTTGGGCATTTTCACGAAGTTGTGGATGAAGTTGAAGAAATGGGGATTGGGAAATCTTTAAAAATACTTGGCTATATTCCAAACCTTGTAGATTCAAGAAGAAAGCAAACTGTTCAAGACTTTGAATTGATAAAAGATGATTTAAAAAACTATCTTGGTAAAGAAGATGTTAATTTTTTTGGGCCATTTGCTAACAAAGTGCAATTAGTTAAGGCCAGTGGGGCACAGAGGTCTGTGTTTGATTTTAGTTCTAAAGAATATCATGAAATCCAGGGACAATTTCTGGATATGGCCACAAAAGTTATGGAGCAATTACAATGAGCAATAAGGCAAAAAATAAAAACCCTCTTTTTGTTGTTACAAATGAAGGGCAAGATGTTGAAGCGGCCAGTGGCTTTTTTGATGCTTTTGTAAAAAGGTTTGGACTTGGTCCTGCTTTAGAGGTTTTAAAACAAATTATGCAGATGATAACGGAAGCTTTTCCAGGTTATACATCTGTTATTATCCTTAAAGAGTTTCTAGATGAAATTCTTTCTCAAGTTCTTATTTTACAAGAGAAAATTGAAGAAAAACTAGGTCCTTATAGTGAAATGGCGGCTAGAAGACTAGAGGCTATTTTTGGGAAAGTTCCTCGGTTTAATTAGTACACTGAAGTCCTGAGTCTAAATAAAGTGTTGCAAGCATTATAAGTGCATCAGCAAGAGATTCCCCATCAACTGTTAACATAGCAAGAAAACGTTGTTGCTCCATTGATCCAAAACTTTTAAGTTTTGAGTATGATTCACCACTAGTATCAGCATTAATTTCAATATATTTAGACCCTAATCCTTTGCGACAATCTAGAGAATCAAAATCCTTAAAGCTTAGGCTTTTAGTTTTTTTTAATTCAGTTGATCTAAAATATGCAGTTTGATCAGAGATATCATAAACAATCTGCCACCGAGACCATCCCACGCTCTCAAAATCATCTAAGAGGGAAAAGCCTTGGTCTATAATACTTTCTCCTTCATATTTTCCTAACAGGCGGGACTGATATTTTTGAATGAAAGAATCTTTACTTTGATTATTAATAAACAGGTCTTGATAGGTAGAATTTGAAAGAAATTGTACTGGCATCTCTTTAGAGGTAACGATATCAAGTTCACCATTTAAAAATTGAACAATAATACAGTCTTCAGCTTTATCACAAACAAAATAATGTACGTCTGCAAGAATTCTTGTGATTTGAATATCTTCTGATAATTTTTCAACATCTTGGACAGATGAAGCGTTATCAAGCATATACTGAATCCACTGTGATTCATTTAGTGTTTTGCTTTTAGGATTTCTTATAAAAGGAAACTCAACAGCATTATTCCAAAGTATCTCAACAGTGAGGCCTTTTTCATTCATTCCACCGTATGGAAATTCTTAGCCTGCTTGATTGAAACTTATACTTGCATATTGTGAGATCCATGTAGGAGAGTCATCTGTAGGGTAGATCTCAAGGCCTTTTTTTCTGACTCCTCTATAGTTGATCATGGCAAACCCATGGTCAGTATCAAAGTCAAAAGATTTTAAAATTGTTCGAGAGTTACCACTACCTCTAGCATAGCTTGAGCACGCCAAAAGGCTATTGTGTGTATAGGCCAAAAGAAGAAGAATTGTGAGGCATTCTTTCATAATTCCTAGTCTGGCCCTCTACGGATTTCAGGCAATCAGAATTGAAAAACTACCTATTTCTCTTTCTTTTTGAATCAACGATACTTTGAGTCTTTTGAGTACCTATACTTTCGTAAAGGTCCTCAATTTGGACTTGTTCCAACGACTTATCAGGTGGTGGAGGGCCATTTATATCTTTTCTTATTTCAATGGGGTATTTGGGAAGCTCAGTTAGGTAGCCATTTAATTGCTCCATATCTGCTGAAAGTTCCTGATAATGTTCAAGGGCAAATGAGCTAGTAGAAAGAAATAATAGCAGTAAAAAAATTCTATGCATGTATTGATTTTAAAGGAGCATCTACGATTTTAAAAGCCATAGACGCTCATATTTAACAGGGGGAAGAGAAGTTCTAAAGTCTAGATCTTCCAAAATCAATAAGGGCCATTTTTAATTCTTTAGCGATAAGAGCTTGTTCTGCGTGATTTGGTTTTACATTAACCTCTCTCTCACAGCCTTCATCAGAGTGAACAAGAGCTAGTTGAGAGCTAGATCTACTAGCATTAAAAAGATAAAGGTCTTCAAAAATGCCAAGGCCTTTAATTTCGCAATTCTCATTTGATGCATATTCAACGCTTAGATCTTCTAATTGTTGAACAAATTCTCTTATTTGTTCCATTTTATGCTCAGGAAGAGCTACGACTCTTTTAAAACTTGTTAGTTCTTGTTGCTTTCTAGGAACATCTAATTGCTTAGCTTCCATAATTGCTTGAGAGTTATTTAAAAGCTCCATTTTTACAGATAAAGTTTGTCTACCTTGAACGGCTCCAAAAGTTACTTGAGCAATAGTATTAGGGCCTGCAAAAATGTTGCAACTTAGGGTAGTAAGTACAAGTGCTAATAATATTTTCATAATTCTCTCCAGAAGTTTAATCTGAGAGGGTTATAAGATAGTTTTACTATTAAAAATAATGATATTTTTTAATGAATTAGCATCAGTTTTACTTATCGAATTGCTGCGGCGGGCTGTTTAAATGGAAGACCTTAAATTATCTAATTATGATTATTTTTTGCCATCTGAGCTTATTGCTCAAAGACCCACGGCCAAACGGCCGCAAAGTCGTCTTCTTATTTATAATGCTAAATCTGATTCAATTCTAGATTCTTATTTTTATAAGCTTAATGAGCATTTACCTAAGAATTCCCATTTAGTTTTTAATAATAGCAAAGTATTTCCCTGTCGATTATTTGGTAAGAAAACCAGTGGCGGCAATGTAGAGCTCTTTGTTCTAGACCTGGAAGTCAAAAATAACCTTTATCCGTGCCTATGTAAGGCCAGTGGAAAAAGAAAAATCGGAGAAGTCTTTATCATCAGTGGCATTGAGGCCAAGATCAAAGACCTGGAGTCAGGGAAAGTCTTTGTGGAGTTTTTAGTTGATGATTTTGAAAAATTTCTCTATCAAAATGGCTCAGTTCCCATTCCTCCTTATATAAGAGATGGCAAATCAGATGAAAAAGATCGATCTGATTACCAAACCGTCTATGCTAAAGACCAAGGGAGTGTGGCCGCCCCAACAGCAGGGCTTCATTTTGACGAGAATTTATTATCTCAGCTAAAGTCTTGTGGTCATAAATCTTCAGAGCTTTGTCTTCACGTTGGGCTTGGGACATTTGCCCCTGTGAAAGTTGATGATTTATCTAATCATCAAATGCATTCTGAGCGATTTAGTTTCGCCCCAAAAGACTTACAAGAAATTAAAGAGCATTGGGGAGGACTTATAGCTGTTGGAACAACAAGTTTAAGGGGATTAGAATCCAGTTGTAATGAAAAAGGGATAATTAATATTGAAGACTCTAAATTCTATGAAACTGATATTTTTTTATACCCTGGAAAAAAAATACACTCAGTTAAAGGGCTAATTACAAACTTTCATTTACCAAAATCAACTCTTTTAATGTTAGTAAGTAGTTTAATCGGTCGAGAAAAAACATTGGAAATCTATGATTATGCTATTAAAAAGAAGTACCGATTTTTTAGTTATGGCGATGCCATGTTGATTTTATTATGAGCAAATTTTTTACATTACAAGCACAAAGCGGAAAGGCCAGAGCAGGTCTTATTAAAACCGAGCATGGAGAAATACAGACTCCTATTTTTATGCCTGTAGGCACACGGGCCTCTGTGAAGTCGCTTTGGCAAGAAGAGCTTGAAGAACTAGGTGCTCAAATTATTTTAGGCAATACTTATCATCTTTATCTGCGCCCAGGTCATGAACTGATTGCCCGTCTTGGTGGACTTCATAAGTTTATGAATTGGAAAAGGCCAATACTAACTGATTCTGGTGGCTATCAAGTATTTTCTCTAAGTGATTTAAATAAAATATCTGAAGAAGGTGTTGAGTTTCGTTCTCATATAGATGGATCAAAACACTTTATTGGGCCAGAAAAATCAATGGAAATTCAAAAAGCATTGGGCCCAGATATTGTTATGATGTTTGATGAATGCCCAGCACTTCCTTCAACAAAAGAAAAACTAAGAATAAGTATGGAGCTCACTTTAAGATGGGCCAAAAGATGTGTGGATTATAAGCTTTCACCACACCAAAACCTCTTTGGAATTATTCAGGGTGGACTTGACCTTGATCTTCGCCTTGAATGCCTTGATCGCTTAGAGGAATTTAATTTACCAGGGCTAGCAATTGGTGGTCTAAGTGTAGGTGAGAAAAACGATGAAATGAGAGAGCTCCTTGAAAGCTTTGCTTGTAAAATGCCCAAGGAAAAACCACGTTATCTTATGGGTGTGGGAAAGCCCCTTGATATTCTTCATGCTATTCGTGAAGGTGTTGATATGTTTGATTGCGTTCTTCCTACAAGAAATGCCCGAAATGGCCAGGCCTTAACTTCTCAAGGGCCAATAAATTTGAAAAATGAAAAATTTAAAGAAGATATTGGACCAATTGATCCAAATTGTAGTTGCAAGGTTTGTAGCAATTATTCAAGGGCCTATGTGCGGCATCTTTACTCAGCTGGAGAGTATTTAGCTGGTCAGATGCTAAGTTTTCACAATCTTTCTTTCTATTTAAAGTTAGTAAGTGATGCGCGAAGCGCAATAATGTCGGATCAGTTTGACGAGTACTATGAATCATTTTATAAATCTTACACTCAATCTTAGTTAAAACTTAATAGGAGTATATATGTCTTTTCTTTTTGCTAATGCACATGCCCAAGAAGCAACTGGTACAGCTGCTAGTCAAGCACCAATGATGAATTTTATTCCATTTATTTTAGTATTTTTTGTTTTTTATTTTCTGATGATCAGACCTCAGAAAAAAAAGCTTGAACAAGAAAAGACTTTTCTTGGCGCTCTAAAAAAAGGTGACGAAGTTTATACTAAGTCTGGAATGATCGGCACGGTTGTTGGACTTACTGATACAGTCATTGATCTTGAGGTTGCTCAAGGAGTTAAGGTTAAACTTCTTAAGGGGCAGGTCGCAGATTTTGCTGATAAGCTTTTTAATAAAAACAAACCTGTTGAATCTAAGAAGTAATGTTTGGCCTAGGCTTCGGCGAACTTTTACTTATTCTCGTTTTGGCCCTGTTATTTATAGGGCCAAAAAAACTTCCTGAGCTTGCAAGAAACCTTGGCAAAGGTATCCGCGAGTTTCAAAAAGCAAAAGATGATGTAATGGATCAGGTTCACAAGATCGATGAATCTGAAAATAAAATTGCAGAAGAAGATAGCATTAATAAAGAAAACCCTTCTCCTAAGGTTTGATAAAGCCACACAGTTAGCTTAAAATCGTTAAGTTATCGTTGAATTTCCCCAAATAAGGATTATCTATGAAAAAAAGTTGGTGGTTGCGCTTTTGTATAATGCTGTTTCTTGCAGGCATAGCGGCTATGACTATTATCCCTACGTTTACAGATATCAAAGAAGAGTCTTCTTATCCTGTGAAATCTAAAATTAATCTAGGCCTTGACCTTCAAGGTGGTCTGTATATGGTTCTTGGGATTGATTTTAATAATGTTTATAGAGATGAAGTTAAAGGTTTTGGACCCAAGCTTAATTTTCTTTTAGAAGAAAATGAAATCATTTCAAATACTGGGGCTTTTAATGCCGAACAAATTGATGATCCGAAAATTGAAATTATTATCAATAATCCAGCTCAACTAGAAGTTGCTAAAGAAAAAATCCGTGAAAGTTATAGAACTATTATTCGTTTAACTCACGAAACTGCAAATAGCTTAGAGTACGGGCTTCTCCCAACTTATAAAGCAAGTATTACTGATCAAGCAGTTACAAAATCAATTGAAGTAGTAAGAAATAGGATTGATGAATTCGGTGTAACTGAACCAGAAATTATTTCACTAGGTGAAGATCGAATTGTTATTCAACTTCCAGGTGTTAGAGATATTGATAGGGCCAAAGAGTTAATAGGAAAAACAGCTAAGCTTGAGTTTAAAATTGTTAACGATGAAGTAAATGCGACAACTATTAATACATGGTTAGCTAAGGCCCAAGAAGCTGGTATTGAGTATAAAAAAGGAGATAGGTTCTCTGAATATGTGAGAAACCTTAACAGTTTTCTAAAAGATGATATCCCTAAGGGGTGGATGCTTACATTCCAAAAGAAAATTAATAATAAGGGGGATATTACTGAACAGACTCCTTATGTTGTTGAAGAAGTTGCAAAGCTTACAGGTGATGAGCTACAAGACGCTTCAACTCAAGTTGATCAACAAGAGAATAAGCCTTTTGTTTCGATGGTTTTTAAGTCCAATGGAGCTAAGCTTTTTGAAAATATTACGGGAGATAATATTGGAAAAAGAATGGCGGTCTTACTCGATGGGAATGTTTATACTGCCCCTAATATTAATAGTAGAATTGCAGGTGGCCGTGCTCAAATTACTTTAGGCTATGGAACCTTTGAACAGCTTATGCAACAAGCTCGAGATATTTCATTAGTTTTAAGGGCCGGTGCACTTCCTGTTGAACTGGAATTTCAAGAGCAACGTGTGGTTGGTGCAAGTCTTGGTGCTGATGCTATTGAAAGAGCAGAAGTTGCCTCAGTCATTGGATCTATTCTCGTTCTTTTATTTATATTTATTTATTATAGAGTCTCAGGCATGTTTGCCATTTTTACACTTGTATTAAACGTTGTTTTTGTACTTGCTTGTCTTGTGGCCTTTGAAGCGACACTAACTCTGCCAGGGATTGCTGGGATTGCACTAACGGTTGGGATGGCAGTTGATGCAAATATTATTATTTATGAACGGATTCGAGAGGAATATTTGCGAAAGAAAAATGCCTTTGAAGCTGTAGAGAGTGGATTTAATCATGCTTTTTGGACAATCATCGATGCCAATATAACAACTGCTTTAGCAGGACTTATGCTTTTAAATTTTGGAACTGGTCCTATTAGAGGTTTTGCGGTGACATTACTCATTGGTATTTTTGCAACAGTTTATACTTCATACTTTGTATCTCGAATGCTTTTTGAGTTTTACATGAATAGAGTTGAAGGTAAGAAGTTAAGTATTTAAGGGGATCATATGTTTCAAATAATAAAGCCTGGCACTAAGTTTAATTTCTCTAAGTATTTTGGTTTAACGACGACCATATCATTGGTTCTTGTTTTAGGTTCTCTTTATTTAGTTTTAGGCCATGGCCTAAACTATGGAGTTGATTTTAGAGGTGGAGCTGAAATTCAAGTAGGCTTTACAGAGCCTGTTGAGTTGAATGATCTTCGATCAGAGTTAACAAAGTCAGGGTTTAAAGGTGTAAGTGTACAAACAATGGGCGAGGAGGGTGTAAATGACTATCTTATTAAAGTTCAGGCCGATCAGGATAATCTCAACCAAGTCACAGAGGATATTCAAACGTTATTGGCACAAAAATTTTCAAGCTTAAATAAAGACAGATTTAAAATTGATATTGTTGGCCCTAAAGCTGGTGCTGAGCTCAGGTCTGCAGGGTTTCAAGCAATGCTTTGGGCGCTTCTTGCAATATTTGTTTATATAGGTCTTCGCTTTGATATAAAGTACTCACCAGGAGCCATTATTGCTCTTTCTCATGATGTTTTAATCATTCTTGGGATCTTTGCTATGACTGATCGTGAGTTCACATTACAAATTGTTGCAGCATTATTGGCAGTCATTGGATATTCAGTAAACGATACAGTTGTTGTGTATGATCGAGTTCGTGAACATGAGGAGAAATATGCAGGCAAATCTCTTGTAGAGCATATTAATAATGCCATTAGTGAAACGCTTTCTCGTACAATACTAACTTCAAGTACAACACTTTTTGTTTCCGTTGCTATGTTTTCATATGGTGGTGGAGCTATTCATGATTTCTTTTTTGCTATCTCAATGGGGGTTATTATTGGTACATACTCCTCAATTTATGTAGCAGCACCAGTGACTCTTTTCTTTGATAAATTGAAAGCAAATAAAAAGGCTGTGGCCTAAAACCATTTTTCTCAGTTAATTTTATAATAAAATCAGACACTTATATGCCGAGGGAATTATTTCCCTTGGTATATTTTAGACAAATAAATTCTCTTTCGAGTTATAATATTATTAAGCAGTTAGCATTCATACCGATAAGGTAACTACCTGATATTAAATCTAGGCAGGAGAACCGCAAATGACCAAGGCAGACTTAATTACGGCCATCGAAAAATCAGCAAATCTACCACATAAACAGGCAGAGCTTGTGGTGAATATTTGTTTTGAAAGCATGATTAGATCACTTTTTGATGATGACCGAATTGAAATTAGAGGATTTGGCTCTTTTGCAAACCGTAACTACAAGGCTTATGAAGGAAGAAACCCAAAGACTGGAAAGGTCGTTAAGGTTGATCCTAAAAAAGTCCCATTTTTTAAAGTAGGTAAAGAACTTAAAGAAATGGTAGATGCGGGCAAAGACAAATACGTTATTAGAGAAGCTTAAGCATTCTTTTTGCTTAAGTAGTAATCGTAATTTCCAGGATAAATCTGAACTTTGTTTTGATCTACTTCGTAGACTTTTTCGGAGAGCTCTCTTAGAAAATGCCTGTCATGGCTTACAAATATTATTGTTCCCTCAAAATTCTTAAGGGCCGTTAATAGGACTTCTCTAGAGGCAATATCCAAATGGTTCGTAGGCTCATCTAGAACAAGTAAATTATTATTTTGAGAAAGAAGAACAGCTAGGATAAGTCTGCTTTTTTCTCCACCTGAAAGATATTTCACTTTCTTTTTTACATCATCACCACGAAATAAAAAAGCTGCTAAGAGATTTCTGAGAAAGCCGTCACTGGCATTTGGTAGTGATCCTTGAACTTCATCAATAACAGTGCTCTCAGGGTTAAGAACATCGAAAGAGTACTGAGAAAAATAACCCATTTTAATACTAGGCCCTATTTCAATACTGCCATCACTTGGATCAGTTTGCTTGCAAATAAGTTTTAAAAGAGTTGATTTACCTGCACCGTTGATTCCCACAACAGAGATTTTATCAAGACGTTTTACAATGGTTGAAAGATCGGAAAAGACTTGAAGATCACTTCCATCAGGCTTTTTCCAGTTCTTTGAAAGGTTTTTAACCACCACTACATCATCACCACCTCTGGGAGGTGTTTTAAATTCAAAATCAATAGTTTCAACTTCAGGTGGAATTTCAACACGTTCAATTTTTTCAAGTTTTTTAACTCTAGACTGGACTTGAGAGGCATGGGAGGCTCTTGCTTTAAAACGAGCAATAAAATCTTCATCTTTTGCAATACTATCTTGTTGTTTTTTAAATTCAGAGAGAAGTTGTTTCTTTCTAACTTCTTTATCTTTTTCGTAGAAATCATAATTTCCAGAGTAGACTGTGACTTTTTTATGATTAATCTCAACAGTCTTCTTGCAAATTTGATTCATAAAATAACGATCGTGAGTGGTCATAAAGATAGCACCCTCAAATTCTTGCAACCAAGACTCTAACCAGAGAATAGTCTCCATATCAAGATAGTTTGTTGGCTCGTCCATAATAATAAGATCAGGCTTCATAACAAGAACTTTTGCAAGGGCAACACGCATTTTCCATCCACCACTAAATTCTTCAATCATTTTATGGTGATCAGAGGGAAGAATACCTAGACCTGTAAGAACTTCTTCGGCCCTTGTTTCAAGGTCATAACCGCCACGTTTTTCAAATTCGGTTTGCACATCACCCATCGAAATTAATATCTCATTCATTTTGTCTGGATCTAGAGATGGGTTTGCAAGCTCTATTTCGAAGTGATGAAGCTTGGCCTGAAGTTTTTTAATTTTTTGGTCACCGCTTAAAACAACTTGAAGAGCAGTAAGTCCTTTCATTTCACCTACATTTTGAGAAAAATAGGCCATTCGACTTTTGCTAGGAAAGCTTATTTGTCCTTCGTAGGTATTGTCCTCACCAATGATCATGCGAAATAATGTTGTCTTACCTGTACCGTTAGGACCAACTAGACCTACTTTTTCACCAGGATAAATTTGAAGATTAACATCTTTATAAAGTGTTTCTCCTCCTTGAATTTTGGACAGGTTTGAAATATTGAGCATATAAAACTGGCTTAGTCCTGCTTTGTTTTAACAGGCTTAGTTTCACTTGTTTCAGTAGAGGTTTTAGTCTTTTTCTTAGACCCATCACAGGCATAGGTCTGAGTTGAAACAGAAAAACAAAGGATTAGAAGGCATAAAAAGCTTAAAGATTTCATAGAGCTCTCACATTAAAAGAAGGATTAGAGAGACCTTTTTACCATAATTTGAAAGATATGAGCAATAATTGTAATTTCTTGGACATTTCTTTCAAGGCATTCATAAAAATCTATAGGGCGTGCTTCATTAATAAGAATAACTTTCTCATTATCAGCAACAATAGAGTTGATTTTTTTAGTAAAGGGGGGGGACATGTCTTTCAAAGTTTAAAATACAAATTTTGGATTTGGCCCTAAGCTCTAGTCGTGTAGAGAAAATAATAAGGCCACTAAGTAAAAACTTTAAAAACATACCCAACCTCAGAATACTGGCAACACCGATGGCATTGGCTTTAGGAGTATGTACAGCAGTTGATAAAGAGCCAATGAGTGCAAGAGAGAGAAGGAATCTTTTCATAAATTCACCTTTGTTAGAGAGTTCCAATTGATTGATGGATAGTGCAATAGCTCTAAAATAGGTCAGCTTAGAAATAAAAATCGATAATATGGATGGAACGGCCGCGCCAGCAAGCTCAGTTTCTAGAAATTGTCCTTTTCAATAAGACTTGAATCAGTAATATAAACATCTAGCTTTTTAGCCTTCGGATTATTTGATCCAAATTGAGAGACTAATTTTTTATCTTTATTCCAAATTGAGATTTGAAACAAAGAGGCATCAACTACATGATCAGTTGATCTTTGATGAGCACAAAAATCCCCTTCTGAGTGCAAATAATCCCATTGAATGGAGAAATGCTTTGCTTTTGGCTTTATCGAAAAAACCTTCACCCTAAGGAGTTCTGCTAGTTGCAAATCAGTTAACTTATTAACAACTTCATCAAGAGTATAATGACTTGAAGCTGATGTATCGACTTCCGTTATCCCCTCTAAAAGACTTCTATAAAGATAAATAGCATCAGAAACGAGATATATCTTTAAGTTCTGAGTATTTTTAGAATGATAAATACTGCTTCTTAAAGCATCACAGAGGCAACGACCAAGATTTCCGCCAGCAAGATATAATTCATTTAGATCAGAAAATTTTATTTCATGCGCGCCAGATGAAGAAATATAAGTACTATCTACTTGGTCCGCTTGAACGATATATTGTGCTTGTCTTCTTTGACTAAAGTCAGCTGATTTTTTATCCATTACTAGTATTGAGTATATTGATAGATCTTTTGATAAATCAACCAATTTATTCAGACCTTCAAGCTGAGCTTTGCCAAAAAAATATTTGCTTGGATGAATATAAACTAATACTTTTTGGTTTAAAACGATTCTTTCACTAAGTGACTTCCTTGTGTCCCATTTACTGTAATAGCTTCCAAGGTCAAAACTTTCATACATTTCTTTTGGAATTTTAACCAAACTTTCATTTTTACATTCATTGATAATATGCGAGTTTGATGAACGAAAGTTTGGAGTAGTCATATTATTGTAGCCGCGGGTGAAGTATTCTGATGCTTCTTGTTGGAAAGATGCAGAATATTCTGGAGCATATGAATACTGCATCCATACATAATTGCTATCTTGGTTGAATTTATGGAAATCAAGTTGAGCTTCATATGAAACTATACATTTTTCTCCACTTAGATTTATTGTCTCAAAACTTGAGCTGCTTATTATTGAGTATGAGTAAGTATAGCAGGACAAAGTGAGTAAGACTAAGGCATAGAGTTTCATAAACCAAGTCTATCTCTTTACAGTAATCGTTCAATTTTAGTTGTAATTTTTACTCAATATAAGCAGTCTAAAAAAGGTCTTTGCATAAGACAGTTTTTTCGCTGGCGTGAAACTTCAAATCCTCATCCTACAATTTTCCCGAGACAGGCCCTTTAAAATTTGAATGTGTGAATTAGCATCCTTCGGACAGGCACCAAACTGCTCCTGCAGTTTGTCGGCGGCTTACAGCCACCTGGGACAAACCCAGCAACTACCTTGGAAGTTAGTGTCCAACTCGATTTTCGTTATTTTAACTAGTTAGCTGTTTTACTCAGGAGGAGGGCTGTGTAAAGAGTACATAGCAAAAGCATGAACTGATAACTATAAAGTATGATTGTAGAAGGTTATGAATATTAAGCATAGCCTTAGTCTTGTGAAGTTTAGTTGTCTATTTAAACTGAGAAAGCATGAATACACTATATTCTTCAAAATGACGATAATCAGATTCAATAATTGCAGAATTATTTTCTTTTAGGGAATGGTGAAGTTTATTAGCAATTTGGTCTAATTCTTCAAATCCATAGGATAGGGCAGTACCTAGGATTTTATGACAAATCCCTCTCATCCCATCATAATCTTTTTTTTCAAAATATGTTTTCAATTGCACAAAATCCTCTTCTGAGTTTTTGATAAAATCTGGAATTAGATCCTCTAGCTCTGAATCAACTTTTATCGTTTTAAAATTCATGCTGATTTCTCGATTTTATCTAGGATCCATTCTTTGAAATAATCGGAAAGTTCAAAATCTTTATCTCTTAGCTCCAAGAGCATAAAATAACTCCCATCCTCTTGTCTTAGATTTTTAGTGACAATAAGTGGTATATTACTGATATTGAGAGCTTTGTTTACATGTGTCTCTTTTAACTCAATCTTGGTGCCCTTGCTGAGACAATTATTTCCTTTTATCGCCAATCCATTTTCAAGAACTTTCAAAATTGTAAACGATGAGTTGATTGAACATTGTTGCAAGTCTCTAGGAACAGAGGAGGCTTTAAGTATTTTTTTATAATGAGATTGTTCATCAAAAATACGTCTAATTTTAGTATTTAAAATATCGATATCAAGAGGCTTTGTTACATAATCATTGGCACCACATTCAATTGCATGAGTGATATCAGATTGGTTGTCTAGTCTTGAGAGAATAATAACTGCAAGTTCATCTTTAAATTTATCTCTTATAAGCTTTAAGAGTTGTAGCCCTGAGTTTTCTCCTTCTGTTAGATTGAGATCTATCAGGCAAAGGTCAAATTTTTTCTCTTTAAGATTATCAATAAAGCATTTTGCATTTGTTGTTGTGGTAACCTCATAATTACTTTTTCTCAATTGATGGGCCAAGAGATTATTAAATTTATCATCATCATCAATAGTAAGAATTTTCATCTAAATAGCCTTCTTCCAACTAGACTTAAGCTTTCGTATCTGTGAAGCTTCTTTTTCTCCAATGCCTATAATAGTGCAATAGGTATCATAAATACCATGGCTATTAGGTCTAGAAGAAATATCTGAAATACAGGTTTTAGGATTACTTAATATATTTGAAAATTCAGAAAAATTTATACTGATCTTTTCTTGTGCCGTAAACTTTATAGGAGATCTTATCTGGCAATGAGTTTCACTCAATGCTACGACTTCGGCCCAAACTTCAAGTTTCAATTTACTCTCTAACACTTTATCATTTTCAGATAAGGTGTATTCTACCTTTTTGATATCTTTTAAACATTTTTTAATCTTTAATAATAAATAATCAGGGCGAATTGGCTTAATCATATAGTCTGTTGCACCAAGCTCAAAAACTTTTTTAATGGCCTCTTTTTTACTAGTTGCTGAGCAAACCAAAATAGGAATTAACGACAATCGTGTATCTTCTTGTCGTAGTTTTAAAAGCTCAGTTCCATGTACTTTTGTTGAGAGGTTGAGATCAAGCATTACTAAATCTGGTGTTATTTTATCCAATATTGTAAATGCTTCTGAAAGAGTTGCTGCTTCTTTAATAATTACACCTTTTTGCTCAAGTATCTTTCTGATTATTGATCTGAACTTTGGGTCATCATCTATTATAAGAACTTTCTTATTTGAATAAATCATACAAGTACCTGGTTTATTTGAGAGTATTCACATATCGACACTTTAATAGATTACTAAATTAAGAATGTATTTTTTTTTATTAGTTTTAGATAAATTACCGATTAGGAGGTGATTTCAACTAGGAAAAGTATGTTTGAACCTAAAATACCTAAAGATGAAGCTAGTAGGCTTAATGAACTAAAATCATTTGAAATACTAGACTCAAATGCTGAAAAACAATTTGATGATATTACTATGCTTGCTACAAAAATTTGCGAAACTCCAATTGCATTAGTCTCCTTGGTTGATGAGCGCAGGCAGTGGTTTAAATCAAAACAAGGGTTAACTATTTGTGAAACACAAAGAGAGCTGGCATTTTGCGCCCATGCAATTAATCAAAAAGATATTTTTATTGTTGAAGATGCAAGAGAGGATAAGAGGTTTATTGATAACCCTCTAGTGACTGGAGATTCTAAAATAATCTTTTATGCAGGAATGCCTCTTAGAACAAGCAATGGGCTTAATATTGGCACTCTATGTGTTATTGACCATAAACCAAGAAGACTTACAGAGAATCAAATCAAGAGTTTAAGGATACTTGCTAATCAAGTCGTACTTGCTATAGAAACTAGACTCAAAGTAAGAAAGTTGGACTTATTTAGTAATATGATGGTTGAAATACATTATTTAGCTAATTTGAAGACAAACAATTTGGAATGTCTTTTTGAAAAGTATTTAAGTAAAGGTTCTAAAATACTTGGGCTTGATGTAGGAATTATTAGTAGTATCAAGAATGATAAATATACGGTTATGCAAGTTGTTGATAAGGATAATAGTATTAAAATTGGTCAAAGTTTTTCAATTGAAAATACTTATTGCGCTCAAGTCGTAGAACATAATGAAACTTTTTTTCATAATAATATCGGACAAGATCGTATAATGGTCAATCATCCATGCTATCTAAATACAAAGCTAGAATCTTATATAGGAACTCCTATTTACTTAAATGGTGAGATTTATGGGACTTTAAGCTATTCATCAAGCAAGATTAAAACAATAAGGTTTAGTGATTATGAAATTCGCTTTGTTGAAATTTTGGCCCAAACTATTTCACGAAAACTTGATGTTTGGTATGGAAAGAAAGATCAACAAGAAGCACGAATAAGAGCTGAGAAGCTGTTAAAGGCAAAATCTATTTTTCTCGCGAATATGAGTCATGAAATCAGAACTCCATTAAATTCAATAATTGGTCTTTGTGATTTACTAGCTATTAGTAAATTAGATAATGAACAAAAAGAGTATATTACAACATTGCAAAACTCTAGTGAGGTTTTGCTGGATCTTGTTAATGATATTTTAGATCTGTCCAAAATTGAAGAAGGAGAGCTTGTTCTAGACTATTCAGAGCTAGACTTCACAAGATTGTTTGAAAAAATTCTTGATATGTTTAAAAGACAAGCAAATGAAAAACGAATTGCCCTAAAATTTAATATTGATAATGAAGTTGATAAAATTTACAAAGCTGACTTTGGAAGAATTACCCAAATAGTTATAAACTTAGTAGGTAATGCACTGAAGTTTACTAAAAGTGGAAGTATTGAATTCTCATTAGCTAAAAACATTTATCCTGATAAAAGAGGTAATCTTCTTCTTAAAGTTACAGATACAGGAATAGGAATCGCAAAAGATAAGTTAAAGGTTATTTATCAAAGCTTTGCCCAAGAAGAAGCGACGACTACTAGAGATTTTGGGGGGACAGGACTAGGACTTGCAATAGTTCAAAAAATTGCAACTTCGATGGGGGGATCTACCTGGGTTGAAAGCCAAAAGGGTGTTGGTAGTACTTTTTATGTAACATTAAGTTTAGACGAAGTTAATGAAAAAGATGGAGTATTAAAATTCTCAAGAGAAGAACAACTTGAGTCAACAATTGATATGTCATTTCTTGAAAACAGCCAATTAAGTATTTTGTTAGTCGATGACTCTGCTAATAATCGAAGCTTAATAAAAGCTTATCTTAAAAACTTTCCATTTAAGATAAAAGAAGCGACTAATGGAAAGCAGGCCTTGAAGTACTTCAAAGAAGAAAAGTTTGATTTAGTTTTAATGGATATCCAAATGCCTGTGATGGATGGCTATGAAGCTGTTCGCAGGATAAGAGAGTTTGAGCAAGAAACAGATGTCGAAGCTACTGGTATTTTTTCACTTACCGCTTATGCTCAAAAAGAAGAGCAAGAAAAATGCTTGGCCATTGGATGTAATGACCATCTTGTTAAACCTCTTAAAAGACAAAAACTTCTAAGCCGAATGACAAGCTATCTGCAACGTGACAAAGAAAGATTGGCCAGTTAAGGATTCTTTAGCAAATATTTATAGATAATTAGGTGAGACTACAGGTTGGGAATATTGAGAAGCTTTATTTGCCGAGATTCCAGCTTGCGTTGAAATATGTGTACCTATATAATTGAGTCAAATCAAGTTTTTAAGTAGTTCAAATAATATGAAAAATAACTTCTATGAATCATTCTAAAGAGAGCAAAGGCTACGTGTTTATTTTATTCCTAGCAAGGTTCATCTTTACTTGGCTCTGTCTGATATTTTTTAGAATTTTATTTCTCGGTAAGTTTTATCATTCTGATTTTTATACTGAGCAAGAGGGAATTGTTGATTCTTTATTGCTGGGGGCGAGGTTTGACCTTAAATTAGCTGCACTTATATTTGTACCACTTACTATTATTTACCTTTTTTTCTCAATTAATAAGAAAAAAAGAGAAGTCTGCACTACTGTCTACCTGGCAATTATTGGTTTGCCTATAGGGGCTCTTTATTATTCAGACTTTCTTTATTTTGCTTATTTAAAAAGTCGTCTCAATGCTTCAATTTTAACTTTTTCAAATAATTCGGAAGATTCATTAAAGATGATTTCTGAAAGTTACAATCTTCCATTAGCGTTTGTAACAGTGCTTTTATTACTTATCACCTATCTCGGTGTCAGTTATGCACTCAACTTAATCTTATCAAAATTTAAAATAGAACCTAGTTTAAGCAAAATCCAAAAAAGGATCGCTGTAGCATCTATTATCGCTTCGTTGAGTTTAAGTATTTATGGCAGCTTTTCTTATTACCCACTTAGATGGAGCCAAGCTTTCCAAAACGAAGTTACTGTTCTTTCAAATTTATCACTTAACCCAGTACTTTATTTTATTGATACTCTGAAGTTTAAAGAAGCAGATTATAATTTAGAAAAAGTTTCCAAGCTAAGGTCTGCTCTTTCTAAAAGGTTTCAATATGAAAACTCAAAGCTTGATTCTTTCAGAATTTTAACTAGTAAGTTTAAAGACCAAGAGGTACGACCCAATATTATAGTTATAGTATTGGAGTCAATGGCTGCTTATAAAACTATGTCTTTTGGTAACAAGCTGAATCCAACCCCAAGCTTAGATTCCTTGATAAAGGATTCTATCTTTTTTAAAAACTTCTACACAACAAGTACAGCAACGGCCAGGTCCATATTCTCTTCAATAACGGGCCTTGCAGATGTATCTAAAGTAAAAACAGGAAGTCGAAACCCATTAATGGTAAATCAACATTCACTTTTGAATTATATGAAAGACTATGAGAAATATTATTTCATAGGGGGAAATGCTAACTGGGGAAATATCAAGGGTGTTTTAAAAAATAATATTAAAGACTTAAAGCTTTATGAAGAAGCTAATTTTGAAAGTCCTCATAATGATGTTTGGGGCATTTCAGATTATAACCTATTTAAGGAAAGTTTTAGTATTTTAAACAATCGGAACTCAGAACGTCCATTCTTCGCATTGATTCAAACTGCAGGCTTTCATCGACCTTATACTATTCCTGAAGGTGATTTTCAGTTCGAAGTTAAAACCATGAATGAAAAAGATCTTAAAAAATATGGTTTTATCTCTAATGAAGAATATAACTCTTTAAGATTTCAAGATTTTGCTCTTGGAAGTTTTATTTCTAAAATGTCTAAAAGTAGTATGTTTAAAAACACTGTTTTTCTTATTTATGGTGATCACGGACTTCCTCATAATAATGCTGTTAATGTATCTAAATGGAATAAAAACTCAATCATAACAGACTATCATGTTCCCTTGATTATTTACTCCCCGCATAGACTAAAACCAGAACACAAAGATGATATTGCAAGCTTGTCTGACATTATGCCGACTGTTTTGGATTTGGCCGGTTATGATGGCAAGACGCGAACTTTTGGAAGTAGTCTCTTCAATGAAGATAGAGAAAAGTTTGCTTTTTCTTTTTCATGGTTTCCACCCCACTATATTAGTTATATTGATAAAGATTTTTATATTCAAAAAATTCCAAATACAGAAAATGGATTATTGAATTTATATAGGAGTGAAACCCCTCTTGTAGATATTAAAAAAGATAATCCCGAGAAATATAATGAACTTTCAACTTTATTAGATGCTTTGTATGAAAAAAATAAATATATATTATATCATAACGATGCCGATAGAGATTTAAGATGATTTTCAAAAACTATATCATTAAAATTTGGTATAAGTTTTTCTTTAGCAGCTTTATAATAATTACATTTCTTCTTCTAACAATAAATCTACTTGCTGAAATCATGAGAGGGGAAGCAAGTTTATTTGACTCATTTCTTTTCAGATTCCTTGAAATGGCAGATTGGCAAACAAAAGTGATCCCCATAGCTGCTCTTATTGCTAGTCTGGGATGCTTTTATACATTAATTCAAAAAAATGAGCTTATTGCGATTTTAACAGCAGGTTTAACTATAAGGAAAACAATGGTTCTTATCCTTGTTGCTAGTATTGTCCCTGCTTTTTTTCTTTTTACAAATGATAATTTTCTTTCACCTTGGAGCAAACGATTACGTTATGAACTCTATAATGAAAAAGTTCATTTCCGTGGCAATGAAGCCAAAAATATTACAAGCTCCATTGATAAGTCAGGTTTGACGTGGCTTAAAAGTGATGGGTATTTTGTCTCTTATTCATCTTTTGATGAAGACAGACAAGAACTTGCAAATTTAAAAATAATTTATATAAATAGTAACGATAAGCTTTCGGCAATCGTGAGCTCTCCTCTTGCTAAGTTTATAGCAGAGAACGATATTGAGTTGCAAAAAAGTTATACAATTACAAGACTGAACGGAGATGGGTTTCCAGAAGCAGAAAATCTAGAAAGAAAAATAATTACGTTAAATGAAACTAGTAAAGATTTCAAAATAATGAATGAGAAAGCATCTTTTATTGATTCATTTACTCAGGCCTTATATCTAAATAGGTTGGAGGAGCTGAATGTTGATGTCAAAGGACAGAAAAGAGTTGTTTACCAGAAACTGTTCTCTTTTTTATCTGTTATAATTTTTTCTTTGTGGGGAATGACTATTGTACAAACACCACATCGACGATTTTTTGGTAAAAACAAAAAACAATTTATTATTCTTTTGGTTTTCCCCTTAGGATATTGGGCCGCTGACTCTGCTTTCCAGCAAATCATTCCAGGAGTACCTCTTTTAGTGAGTGTACTTTTAGCACCAATGTTCTGTTTTATATTCTTAGCTAATAAATTTTTAAGATTAAACACCCGAGCTCATTAGATTTTTGACAGAATGAGTGAGAAACTGTCTAGGGAAGCCTTTGCGACTCTGTGTTCCAGAGTAGATAATTGAGCAAAATAAGGAGATTTTATGAAACTTATATTGCTTTTGCTTACTCTTACCTCGATTAGCTTTGCAGGGACTATTAGTATTGAAGGAACTCTTCCAAGTGGAGTAGAACTTAGTTCCGTTTATGCAGTTTATGGTAACCGTAGTCCAAGTGATTTTTGTTCTGCTAAAACTAAACTTGGAAGTATCAAAGTTAAAAACAGTCATTTTAAAGCTAAAGTTCGTTATAAAAAAGGACTTGGAGGTTTTTGTTATAAATCCAGAAGAATTAAAAAAATTGTAGTTGCTTACCATATTAGTAGAAAAGAAGGCCCAAAGCTTTACCATGATGGAGGTAGTTTAGGCTTTAAGTATAAACAATCTCATACATTTTCGATTCCCGTTGATGTAGATAAAGGCGAGACTATTAACCTAGATAGTTTTGCTCTTGATTGTACACGAGATTATAAAGATCAGTCTGTTAGTCCAGGTAGTTTAATTTTCAAATATGCAAGAGGTGCTTGTAGAAATAATCAACAAGAACTCAGGCTTCCTCTTAATGGCAAGTCCAGAATTAAAGACTTTAAATTTGTTATTAACAAAATGCCTGATGCCCCAAGTGCCCCAAAATTTCTAGAGGCTAGTTATAACCTTTTTGAAAGAGAAGCTATTGTTGAAGTTTTTAGAGATTTTAATCAAAATATGAATTCTCTTAATTTTATTAAATTTTCTCATAACTCAACCCTCGATATTCCAAATGGCCTTTATCGCTTGGATGAAGTTTGGCTTGATAGTAATACCAATGAGTTTTTAGTGGGGAGTGGCTTTGTCGAGATAGGAGATACAAAGAGACCAATCTATTTTAAATTTACAGGCAGACTAGATCATGAGGAAGTTAAAAGACGAAATATTGGAAGACTTTGTAATGAAAATGATAGAGGTGTCTTATTAATTGCTTCTAAAGGCCTGCATTACGATGACCCAAGTAAGAAGATTATTTGTTTTCAATAAAAGTATCCATGAAAATGGAGGAGACGGCCGCGTCCTTGAAAAAACAGTCCACTGGACTCTTTTTTCTTCGTCCGTGAAACTTCAAATCCTCATCCTACAATTTTCCTGAGACAAGCCCTTTAAAATTCAAGGAAAAGAAAGTGAGGATGAAGTGAGTGTACATAGAAGTACATGAGCGAATCCGAGCTTAATTTGACGTAGAATTTTAAAGGGATCGTCCATGAAAATGGAGGAGACGGCCGGATTTGAACCGGCGGCTGTACGGTTTTGCAAACCGTTCCTTTGGACCACTCAGGCACGTCTCCTCAGACGTAGGTTGTTTTGCTTTGTAGTTTTGCAAACCAGAAAAGCGTTGCTTTTCCTTGGACCACTCAGGCACGTCTCCTCAGACGTAGGTTGTTTTGCTTTGTAGTTTTGCAAACCAGAAAAGCGTTGCTTTTCCTTGGACCACTCAGGCACGTCTCCTCAGACGTTTTTAACTATTAACAAACCATGTAGTTGTGCAATAGCAAGATATTAATTTAGTCTAGTTTAGGTCATATGCAAAGATTCAGATTAATCAGGCAGAGAATTTCTTTGCATAGGCATGCTTTTTCGCATATTCCCAGGGCTTGTTTTTTCAGACTCTCTCTAAGAAAAGATAAGGCCGGGAGATAGCACAAAGTTCAGCTGTTTGATAAAATATATTTATGAAAATTATTTTATTAATCGCAGTTTTTTTAAGTTATTCCTGTAGTTTGGTGGAGGTGAGTGATCATCCTCTTTATTTTTGGAAGGCAACTAAGGGCAAAACAGAAATAGTCTTTTTTGGAACACTTCATCTTGATACAGAAATTTTAAGAGATGAGGTTAAACATCAAATTCAAAGATCAGACCTCGTATTTGTAGAATCAGTAGATAAGCATAGTGAGAAAGAGTATAAAAACCTTATTGGGACAGCGCTTCTCGTTCCAGATGAAAGTCTTAAAAAAGAGTTAACTCCGACTGGTTTACAACGTCTGAACTTTACCCTTCATCATAAAGATTTTGATCAATTTGCAAAGCAACTGAACATTGGTCATGGAAGAGATTTTTATTCACCACTTTTAGTTTTAAGTTTTATTAGGAAAAATATTAATTATAAAAACTATAAAGAATATCTTCATCCTGAAACTTTCTCGGGCTTATCAAATTTGGCAGTTCTCGAAAAAGATTTAGTAGAAAGTTTTAAGGAAATGAAAGAAGGTGTGATTGTTGATGACAGAGTCTTGGGCTGGGCCAAAGAGTATCAAAAAACTTTAATAAGTTTAGATGACAGGAGCTCATCTGATTTAGCGTTGCTCGCAGTTTTAAATAATGACGCCCTTACTTTTGTTAAACTTTTGGTGGGTGATATTGAAATGAAAGAATATAATGAAAGAGAGTATAAGCTTGAAGATTTAAAAGAATACTATTGGAGTAAAAATCTTGGAAAAATGGAAAGTATTATCAATCATTTTCGTCCTTCTTATAAAAAACTTATTCTTGAAGATCGAAACAAACTTTGGGCCGAAAAACTAAGCAGTCCTCAATATAGTGGGAAGAGAATATTCGCTTCGGCAGGTATCGGTCATTTTATTGGCCCTAATAATATCCTAGAGCTTTTAAGACAAAGAGGCTTTATCGTTAGATAAATTCTTAAAGATTACCCTCCGTAAGAATAATAAAGACTTTTTCCTTTAATTTTTTCAATGACCCCAGGTGCAGTGTCTTTACCAAGTGCGGGACATCCTTGGCTAAAACCTATCTTTCCAAATGATTCCGCAAGTTCTTCATCAACCATATTCCAACCATGAATAACAATGCCTCTAGAAAGTGCATTTGAGTTTTGCGGTTCAAGTCCATAAAGTCTAAGGCTTTCTCCCCAAATCTTAGAGTCATATATATTTTCGGCGGTTAGCATAAAACCTTCAGAGCTCATATAGCTTGAATCAGTATTTGAAAATTTATCAAGTAGACCATCTTTATCTAAGTCTGAGTTTTCTCCATGAGCTACGTGCATTTTTTCAACATTTCCAGTACTCATATTGATAAGAAAAAACCTTTTTTTACCATAATGCTGTGTGAAGTCTCCAATTGTAATATAGTCTTTATTTTTAATGATTTCCTTATTCTCAACAAAAAATGCAAAAGCTTCTTTTAGGGCCTTTTGGGGAACTCCTTGATCAATGATTTTATCAAAGTAAAGATAGGTAGAGAGCTCTGATATTTGATCTCTGAGCTGAAGAGCAATTTCAAAAAAAGCATCTGATTCTTCGGTATAGTTTTTTAAACATGCTTGTTCGTAAATATCTTGAGCTGGAATACCTTCAGGAGGTGTATAGGGCGTATGAGTAGGAGCTATGGATTGGCTCCATAGATTAAATGTTAATAAATATATAAATAGACCTAATAGAGACCTCATAATCAGCTCTTCGGAGTATAGGTGGTCATTCATTACAAGGCAGAGTTTTCCTATTTAGCTTATATACTTTTTCATAAGGGTAGATTTCCGATAAGAGTTTGATGAGATATCTACTATTTACCATATTATTAACTCTCTACTCATGTTCAAAGTCGAGTAAGAGATTTGAAACTTTAACCAGCTCAGAGCTTGAAGCAAAAAAAGGTCTACCTTTAAAGACTAAGCTCTCTGAAAATAACCCAAGTATCAAATACTACTATTATAATGATGAGTTTTATCAACTTGAAGATGATCTTGTTAAGGCCAAGACAAGAAAACCAGTCGATGATGAGCTTTACTTAAAATATTGGCGAGATAAATATAGAGATTCAGATTTTAAAGAGTATAAAGAGCAAACTCATAGCTCACGTACAACTCAATATATTATTAGCTCAAAAGGTATTACTTTAATTTATGATGATATCAAAATGAGAATAACTCAGGTGGTAGAGTATGAAGCTCTCTAGCCTAATTCTTATTATTTTCGTCGTCTTTGTTTTTGTTAGAAAAGACTCTCAAGAATTTAAACCAGGTTTTCTTTCTTATTGGGAGTCAAAACTCGAGCCTACACTAAATACAAGAACGATTGCAGCTGCAAGAGAAAAGGTATGTGCGCCTGATCGTTTTACAGAGGATCATCTTCTAAATGATTATAAAGACCTTTATGAAAAACAGGTACTCAGTTTTAATACCAGAATTGGGAGAATGGAGCGACCACTAAGAGATCTTAATTTTAAAAATCAATTTGAAAAATATATGGTAGAGCAATCACAGCTTTATATAAATACTTCTATTGCAGATATGAGTTGTGAGGGAATCTTATGCCTGACTAATACTGCTCATACTGGTTTTGATCAGATTGTAAATCCTAAGATACCAGGGCATTTTAATCTTTGGCTTTATTTAAAACATGGATACTTTATTAATAATAGGGCAAAAACTCCTACATTTTCTGTAATTGAAGGTATTAATCATACTCCATATTTATTTACTGAGTTAGAGCAACAAGCTCTTTTTGATACTTTTCTTTCAGGGCCTGAGATCTATTCAAATTTAAAAACTCTTGATGTGTTTTATCGATTTGCTAGAGGTTATAATGATCCTAAAAGACCTAATACTGCAGCTCTTGCAAGCTCCGCGGGTTATATTTATTTTCTTGATAGCACCTTTCAGTATGATTATGGTCAATTTGATAATACAGCAAAGGGAAGGCTGACAAAAGGAAGCAGGATTACAATTGCTCATGAGATTGCACATCATTTGGATTATAGCTATGACTTTACAATTATGCACGATAGAGATGGTGTTGAGTTTAGTAGTATAAGTGGTTGGTATAAAGAAGATTATATTGATGATGAAGGTAAAAAACAAACACAGTGGAAATTCACTGGGGATAAAAATGCTTTTATTAGAGATTATGCGGCTACAACTCCTGGAGAGGACTTTGCTGATCATGTAGGTTATTTTCGCTTTCGGCCAGAAGAGGTAAAAAAAGTATCTCAAGAAAAGTATGATTTTATAAAAGATAAAATTTTCAAGAGATCTTACCTTGAAGAAGATCTTTTAAATTTCTATGCTACAAAACTTTACGATGCAGTTGCAGGAAGTTTTGAATCACATTTTCTTGATTGCAGTGACAATCCTACAGAAGGAAACCCTAAGTATCTTAGAGCAAATCTTCCCAATAGTGTTTTAAGTTGTATTGAAAATAAAATCATTTATAGCTTTGATGATACTGTTCTTGATCTTTTTTATAATGAATTTGAGTCTTGTCATTATTTTAATTATGCGAAAACAAATTCAATTATTTTAAACAAAGCATTTGCTCCTATAAGTAGAGATATTAATCTCTTGATAAATCTTGAAGGTGGCGTTCTTGATGCTATTCAAGGTGTAAAAGAATTAAGATCTGCTTTGCAGTCGGAAATTGATTTTAAAGAAGTTTTTATTTTTTGCCAAAGTGATACTGAACCAAAGGCATGTTATGAGAATCATCTTTACTCTATTTTTGAAGAGTATAGTGCACCTTTTGTGGACACAGTTGGTGAGTACTTAGAAAGTCAAAGAGATTCATTTTATGAAAGAAATTCTTTTGATCTCATAGGGCAGAAAGTTGAAAAAATATTAAATGGAATTTTCAAACTTCATGAGCCTGAAATTTTTAGTATTGCAGATAATTTAAATGATCAATGCCTTAAATATCCAATGGCTTCTCAATCTGCTCTTTTTTATCCCTATAGTGGTGGGCAGGTAAATATAAATCAAGAAATCTTAAATTGCATCAATCATCATTTATCTGAAACTGTTACTCAGTATGTAGCAGATAATCTTGAAGGTCCTTATGATATGACAGAGTATCACCTGGCCTATATTGCACCTAAAATAACAGAGAAACTAATAAACATCTTTTCATCAGATCATTTATACTCTCAAGAAATTGAAAAAAAACTACTTGATTTTCATAAAGATAAAATAACAAGGTCATTGCTTAGAAGGCCAGCTACTCTTGAATATTGTGATGTGGAAAATGGTGTTGAGTTTGTCGATTTTGTATGGGCCTATGGCATGAGTTTTAATTTTCATGATGAATATAGATATAAAAGAGATATTTTTAAAGAAGTATGCAGTGTTGACAATGCAAAAGGCTTTGTAGAGTCACAAAAAGAGAAAATAAAAGAATCTCTGTCTCAAGAAAGCTCACTTAAAACAAGACAGCTTTTAAATGCTTCAAATGAGATAGAAAAGTTTTTAGAATCTGATCAGGTACCTTATTTATATTTCTATGAGTGCAAAGAAGCGAGAAGTAGTAAGTCTTGCTATGAGACAAAAATTGCAGACCATTGGAAGATTGTAAGCTTAAAATTAAAAGATAATATTGGTTATCAATATAGAATTTATGAGCAAAAATTTAATGATTTTTACTCTTATGAAAGTATTAAGAATTCTTTAGAGACTCGAGTAGAAAACTCTATTGGTGCTCAAAATATAAAATCATCAAAGACCTATATCGCAAATCTTTTTCTTGATTGTTTAAAAGATAAAAATGATTTTGAAGGAACACCGACACTTCCATCTCGTATTTCAGGCTATCCAGTATCTAGTAATTATAGGCTCTGTCTAGAGACGAACTTAAAGGATTCTTTTGGATCATCTGACCTTCAATATATTTGGATGAAAGATTACTTAATAAAAGAGTTTAATTTTTTTGTTGCTAAAAAAATTAATGATCATAAAAAATCTGAATACACATATATTAATCTCATTAGAGATAATCTATCTAGGCAAGCACCGTGGCCTAAGCAGTACCCATTGCCTGAAAGTATACTGAAATCTTGTCGCAGTGATGATTCTCTTGCTTCTAATATCAATAATGATTTGTTTCATTTCGATTTGTCCTCTTATTATAGAACTCTTATTCAAAGAGCTTGTGATCAAAAACGTTTTGAAGTTGAAAAGGAGAGTAAGGCATTACGCTTAATTGAAGATCTTGCTTTGTATAAAACCCTTATTAAAAATGAGGCCAGAGACTCAAACTGTAGCGATGGTGTAAGTAGTTTTGTTTTTGGTCTAATGGGAAATAAAGATAAACGCTATAAAGAATGCCTGGAACAGAAACTCCCTCAGATTGAACGACAGGTTGTTTCTCGAATGGTTTCTAAGGCCCTAACACCACTTCTAGCGTCGGAGATTACTGCCGCTTATACTTATAATCGCGCCCATTTCTCCTATAGGCGCTCTATTATATCTGAATTAATAAGCGAGAATTAATTTTCTTGCGTATCTTTTGCGTATGTCTATAATTAATCATGGACACACAAAATCAGTCTCGGCTTTTTGGTATAAGTGATGATTTTTCTGAAGGCTATCAATCTTTAGATCAGAGATTTATTCGAAATCAAGAATCGACTTTTTTCTTTCTTTGTAAGAACAAGGATATGGCACCAACATTAAACCTGGGTGATGTTTTAATCGTGGATCGTTCGAGAAAAAACTTCTTGGGCAGAGTTTGTATTCTTGAATACCAAGGAGATCTTCTTTGTAGGCGAGTTCAAAAAAAGCAAGGAAGAATTTTTCTCACGACAGATGGACAAACATCAAAACCTATTATTTTAGATGATTCTGAACTTATTCTATGGGGAGTGGTTATAGCACGGGCCAATGATGTGTTATGAAAAAAATTGTAATCATAGATTGCAATAGTTTCTTTTGTTCTTGTGAAAGACTCTTTCGTCCAGATCTAAAAGAACGTCCTGTAGGGGTTCTTTCAAATAATGATGGCTGTTTTATTTCTCGCACTCCAGAATTAAAAAAATTGGGTGTTCCCATGGGGGCTCCTTATTTTAAGTATGAAAAGCTTTGTAAGGAGAAAAATATCGCTGTTTTTTCTGCGAATTTTGCTCTTTATACCAATATATCAGACCGTGTAATGAGAGTACTTAGATTATATGCGCCTCATATGGAAGTTTATTCAGTGGATGAAGCTTTTTTAGATTTAACAGACTTAAAAATTCAAGATGATCAGGCTTATCTTGAGAATATGAAAAAGGAAATTTATCAAAAAACAGGAATTCCAGTGAGTATTGGAATGGGGTCAACAAAAACTCTTGCAAAGATTGCAAACCAAATTGCTAAAAATAATATTTCCTACAGAGGAGTTTTGATTATTAATCAAAATAATATTGAGCAAGTTCTTAAATCTGTACCAGTCAATGAAATTTGGGGGATCGGCTCTAGATCTTCCTCTAAGCTCTTAGGACTTGGAATAAAAACTGCTTTGCAGTTTAGAGATTATAAAAATCAAAAACTTATTTTAGATATTTTTTCAAAAACGGGCAGAGTAACTCAAGAGGAGCTTAAGGGGGTTCAATGCTTGAAGCTCAATGAAGAACTTGAAAAGAGAAAGTCTATTATGTCGAGTCGAAGCTTTGGCTCTCCAGTCTATGACTTAAAGTCTCTAGAAGAATCTGTGGCAAGTTATGCAAGTCTTGCAGCACAGAAGCTTCGTGATCAAAAATCTATTTGTAGCGGTGTTATGGTGGGGCTTAGAACAAGTCCTCATAAGGATAATTACTATAGGGCCAATAAAGTGTTTAAGTTCTCTGCATCCACGAATGATACAAGAAAGATTATTTCTGGATCTCTTATGGCCTTAAAGAGTATTTATCAAGCAGGATTAAATTATCAAAAAGCAAGTGTCTCGCTCATTGGAATTGATAGTGAAGATCAGGGTCAATACTCATTTTTTAGTGAGGGAGATGATCTTGAGTCACAAAATTTAATGAGAGTTATGGATCAAATTAATAGAAGAGAGGGCAGTGATACTATTAAGTCTCTTGCTTGTGGAGTTAATAATAAGGCCTGGAAAATGAGGCAGAATTTTAAATCTCCTCGTTATGTCTCAGGCTGGACTGAGTTGCCTGAAGTTTTTTAACAAAAAAAAGGGCCCATAATAGGACCCCTTTTTTATAGATATACTTAAGATTTACTATTTAGTAAGGACTCTAACATCTAAACCTGGATCACCTTGTAAGTGATACCAAATCATATTATCTCTCACTGCTGAAATATCAGTCCAATTCTCAGCTAGGTGAAGTTGACCAAGAAGAAGAGCTTCACCAAGGTAGCTTGGTTCTTTTGAAAAAAGTTTCTCAGCAATACCTTGGGCCATAATTGCAGGTGGATGCCATGAGATATTTACTGAACCACCATAATAAGCAGCTGCACCAGTAGGTCTGCCTTGCTCATCAGTAATATTCATCATTAGAGAACCAATATAATTAGTTGCATTTAACTTACCATTTTGACAAGCAACATCAATAATGATTGGCTTAGCAACCTCTGCATTATCAAGTTGTCTTATATGGGTAGTTGAATAAGTTCTATTAAAACTAGGCCATGATGTTCCACTTCCGTGACCCATATATGTGTACCAAGAAACACCACGGTTAAGAGCAGAGTTAAAATCTTGTGGGTTAGATACAGAGTCATTTTCATAAAAATGAGTGTACTCAACATCAAGCTTATCAGTAAAAGTATCACCAATAGATTGTACGTACTCATTATCAGAAGGGCTTGATCCCTCATTTGAAGCAACACCAACAACTCTTTCAAACTTCGCCAAGTCCCACATGGAGTCTACTTCATGACGAATAGACTTTGAGAGCTGATTTCTAACTTCATCAGCTGTTTCTGCAATAATTCTTGAAAAATATACTTCTGGGATATAATCAGTATTTTCATCATCACCAAAAGTATAATTGAAAAGATCAGTAGGTGTTCTATAGCTAAAGTCAGTTTCTTTATAATCAGTAGGAACAATAGTTTCAGTTCCTAGAATAATAGAGAAGTTAATCTTTTTATTATCGTAATAATCTTTGATTGAGCTACGTACATTTTCAAGACTGATAAGATTAGGAGTTAGAACTTCTGTATAAACCTCAAATCCCTGACTTCTTTTCCAAGTAATAAACTCTGCAGCACCATCTAGAAGTTCTTGCGTTCCAAGGATCAGATATTTTCCATCTTCCTCTCTTTTAGGTTCAAACTCTCTAGAGTTGTGACGAACAGCTAGTTCAGTTATAACTTCTACTGAACGTGAAGAGTGATTATACTGAGCAAGGTTAAAAACAACTTTTGTTAGATGAGTTCCTCTAAAGTCTCCAAGGTATTTCAGTTCAACAAGAGAAGACTCTCTAGAATAAAGTTTCTCATCTATTTCAAAACTTTTTCTGTAAGGTTCGCAACGGCATTGTGTTACCTGCATAGGCTCAGGAGTTGTAGATCTTAGAACCTGAGTGCCAAGAATATCAGTATTAATCTTAATCTCAGAAGGCTTGCCTTCAAGAATAATAGCTTTCTTTGGTAGAGAAGGGCCTTTTGCTTGGCCAGAGTTTGTTAGACCAGAGATCTTTATTTCTGAAAATCCATTAGATCTTTGGTGGTCAACCTCAATATTTGAGATTTTAAATTTAAGTGAAGAACGTTCTTTGCTAATAGTGAAATCAGCGGCAAAAGCTGAAAAAACTAGAGCGAAGGACATCATAACCATAATGGTTGTTTTCATAGGAGCTCCTTTCCAATGTAAATCTATAAAATATTATAGTCCTAATAATTACGACTCTTCTAGACCTCAATTTACAATGTTAGAGAATGTTTAGTTAGTAAGAGAAAGACCTATTAAAACCGTCGGAAACTCAGGGGATAATAAATATTCCCGATAAGGAAATATGAATGAAAAAAACAAAGTTCTCTTAATTGAAGATGAGCAAATATTGGCAAAGTTAATACAAAAGCAGCTCTCCAAGAGGGGTTTAGATGTTGATATTTTAACAGATGCAGTTAGATATAGAGAAAAGATCACTGATAATAAGTATGATTTAATCCTTTTAGATTGGGTCATGCCAGAGATAAGCGGCATCGAAATCCTAAAGGATATCCGAAAGAATATCGGCAAATTAGAACTCCCTATTATTATGGTGACGTCCAATAGCGAAACAAATGAGGTTGTAGAAGCATTAAATGAAGGGGCCAATGATTATATTACAAAGCCCGTGAATATTGAGATTGCGATGGCTAGAATAAATTCTCAAATTGCATTGAAAGAACTTAATTCTGTAGATAAAAAGCAAGAACGTCTAGAAGCACTTAATTCTATGATAGTCACATATCACCATGAGATTAAAAATCCTCTTAGTATTGCTCTTAGTTATTTGCAATTGCCTAAGGAAAAATTTAGTGATGAAAGAAGAAAAAATACCTTGAGATCTCTGGAAAGGATCACTGAAATCCTTGATAAAATGCAAACAATAGAAGATCTTCATTACGATCAATACGGACAAGAAATAAAAATTGTAAAACTTAGCTAATTTAGAAAAAGAAAAGATTTCTTATAATATACTCTTCATGGTCATTTGATTTATTAAAGCTAGCTCCTAATGAATAAAATTTCACTGGATTTATTTGTAAATCTGCACCATAAATTGAGCTTCTTTTAAGCGTAGAAAAACTATAAAGTTTATATTGGTAATTAAGGCGTAGCTTAAAATAGTTTGAAAAAGGAAAAAGAGCTCCTATTTCTGGGCCATATGATAATCTAAAATCATTTTTTAAAAAACTTGCTCCATACTGAGGAGTTGTATTTATAAGAGCATAAAAAAGATAATGATAGAGCTTAAATGTGTAGCCCACACCAATATGGGTTTCAAACACTGAGCAATTTAAACATTCATTATCAAATGGTCTTTGAAAGCCAACCTTAAATTTAAAACTTAAATTTCGATCATAAAAATTAACTGGAACTAGATTTAAGATCTCAGCGAGATAAAAACTTTTAAAATAAAAATTATTGCCTCTTAATTTGTTTTGAAAATAATTTAACTTGAAATGGCCAATCTCAACTTGCGAGTAGGGGCTAAGTCCAAAATGGTTGTCGAGAATATCATGATATGCAAAGCGGAATTCAAATTCATAGGCATGAGAGATGTTTTTATGATCATAAAAATTAAGTCCAGCCCTTCTTGAACCATGACCAAGATGGGGAGCTTCACTCATGGGAGGAGTAACCTCAATTTTTTGAGAGCGAATTGGAATTTTACTTCTTTTAATTAGTAAATTCGATTTTAATTTTGAAATCTCTTTTTCTTCTTCTAAAACCTCTTTTGCATATTGATAATCAATATAGGAAATGGCCGTATCAAGAACCTTTAAAAAAGAGTTATTGGTAAGCATTTGTTGATTAAAGTCTGTGAAACGAGACTGAATAATCTTTTCAAGAACTTTCTTCTCCCTAGGGTTTAATTGTTTTTTTTGAGTTAGAAATTTTTTATGCCCAGAAGGTCTAAAATGAATATTTTTAACAAGATCTTTATTATTGGTTAAAGATTTTATTGTATCTGCAGGAATGATAAATTTTCTCAGTGGTTTTATTAGATTCCAGTCTGGGTTGACTGCATTTAATAAGGCAAGAATATGATAAGAGCAATTTTCATCGAGGTAATAATAAGAAAACTCAGCTTTTCCCATCTCCCATGTATGTGCGACTAAGAAATCTATTTGACTTGTATTTAAGTTCAGTTCATAAATCCAAAGATCTCTTGATTCAAAATCACTATACTCTCTGACTTTGTAAAAATAAGGCATTGTTGCGAACTGTCCTTTAAACCCTCCAAACAATCCCATAATTCCATAAAGAAAAGAGTTGTTAGTGGTTACAGTTGCTGAGTAATTTAGCCCATAGTCTAAAAGTTCAAACTGACGGGCATCTTTATCCAGTCCTCTTTTTGAAAACCTTAAAAGTGTATGTCCAAATGCAGAAGCTGGGCGGTTCATATAATAAGATGAAAACTCAATGGAAACGGCAGTAGGGCGTATTTTTTTACGAAATTTTTGATACTCAATACATCTTTCAAGTTTATACTCAGATGAAAATTCTACCCCTTGAGATTTCAAGAATAAAAACCTTGCTGGAAACTCACAAAAGGCGTGCTTGTCGATAGAGTTTGTTTCAATAGGTTTTTTGATTTCTTTTAAAAAAGCTTGAAGCTCTTTTTTGGGATCTTGTTTTCCTTGGTCTGAATAAAAGAAATTTTTTCCATCCTCTTCAGTTTCAATTCCCCAAAAACCTTGCCTATAACGGTGAAGTTCTCTCCATTGTGGATGCTTTGAAATTTGATCAATTGAAAAATGATTAGAAGATGCAAAAACTGGGTATAAAAAAAGTCCCTGGATTACCAGGGACCTTATTAAAAATTGAAAAGAATTATGATTTAGATACATGCTCTTTCGCTAACTAGAACATCAGCAATTTTTGCATTAATTTGCTCAGCACTCTGTCCTGTTGCAAAAATAGTCTCATAATTAGCTTGAAGAGTAGAGCCCATATTGTGAATATTTCCACAATTATAGATTTTGCTTAATGAAAGAAGAGTTTCACCTTCTCCACGAGCAATATCATTTGCAAGAGCTATCTTATTAGCTTCAATATAGTTAACTGATGTAACTTTTGTCTTCTCATCAACATCACAATTCGATGTTCCCGTAGACATACCAAAAGTTTGTCCGCCGCTGGTACCATTAAGTGTTGCAGCTAAAACATTCATAACCAAACCAGTTTGTCCCTCTAGAACCATTGATCCAAGACCGCAGCCTGCAGGGCCGTGAGATTTTGCGAAACCAAGTGACGCCATAGATAAAACAATAAGTGTAAAAATCATCTTCATATAATTTCCTCCATAAAATGAAACGATTTGATGATTCTAACATGGGCCTAAATTATCAGGCAATGGGTCAAATTTTGGAGGGAAGTGTCCGAGTTAGATAGTCGTGATTAGCTTTTGGATTTCAAGATTTTTAATAATATGGTTATAGTGGAAAACAACCTTCTTAGTATATGAAGTAAGAAACTTCTTTTTTCTCATGGCCCTTAGAACATTTCTCTTGCCCATATTATAAGCAGCTAAGTAAA
>CAYGJN010000008.1:0-36693 GCA_964350135.1 uncultured Bacteriovoracaceae bacterium
TTAAGAATTTCTCTTGGAGCATTATACTCACCATGGTGTCTACCAAGGTAACAAGGATCGTGAAAGGTCATTGATTCAGATGATTTATTTTCTGGAACGAGTTTTCCTTGCTGAAGTAAATCAGCGAGAAGCTCTGTGTGATGGACAGTTACAAATTCACCGTCATCAAACTTGGCATACTCTTTTCCAATTGTGTGTAAGCAATGCGGACAATGTGTAACCACTTTATCAAAACTATATTGTCTCATGTTTGCAATATTTTCGATGGCCACTTCAAAAAAACTGTACTCATCACCGAAACGTCTGATCGGATCACCATTACATTTTTCTGTTTTGCCCATAACGGCAAAGCTTACTCCAGCTTTTTTCAAAAGTTTCACAGTTGCTTCTACAACTTTTTGGTTAGAGGCATCGTATGAACCAGCACATCCAACGTAATATAGATAATCAATTTTCTTTCCAGTTTCCGCTACAGGGATATCTAAACCTTCGGCCCACTTGAAGCGATCCTCTTGAGATATTCCCCAAGGGTTACCCTGATTTCTAATATTGGTAACAGCTGTTCCAGCTGCCGCAGGTAGTTCTCCAAGAGTTAGAGCTTTATACCTTTTTGCATCCATAATCACTTGGACATGTTCAATATTAACTGGGCATTCCTCCATACAAGCACCACATGTGGTACAAGCATCAAGTTCATTGGAACTATAAAGAGGGTTTTCCCCCCATAGTTCTCCATCTGATTCGCCCTTTGCAGATTTCTCATCTATAAAGTCTCTTGCCTTAGTAATAATTGTTTTAGGATTAAGAGGTTTCCCAGCTAAATTAGCAGGACAAACTTGAGTACAACGTCCACACTCAACACAGGCTAAAGTATCAAATCGTTGTTTTGCTGTAAGCTCGCTAATTTTTCCAAGACCAAAAGTTTCAGCCTCTTCATTTTCAAAATCCATCGGGTTTAAAACTCCACCGCGCATTTTTGGAGTAATAAGAGCACTAAGAGGAGCTAGTAAAACATGTGAAAACTTAGTGTGCCCAACACTTGCTACAAAAATCATTGTAGAGGCCATATGAAAAAACCAAAGTGCTTTGAAAATATTTGAAAGATTATCATCTGAAAGGGAAAGACTTTGAAAAGTGTTTGCAAGAAACCATCCAACTGGAGCCCACATCTTTTCACCTATAGGCATTCCAGTTCCAAGAATCCTCAAGCCTTCAATGACATAACCAATAACAACTAGATTTACTAATTGTAAGTACATCCATTTTTCACTATTAGGGTTTGTGGCACTGAGATAATCAGGCTTTTTAATATATCTTCTATAATAGCCAAATGCGATACCAGCAAGAAGCATTAGCCCTGCAATATCAGCAAGAAAAGAAACCACAATATATGTTGTGCCTTGAAAAACTTTAAATGGTGTATCGTAATGAATGGCAACTAGGTCGGTGGCAATCCAAAGAATAACAAACCCCCAGAAGATAAGCCCATGAATGATGGCAACTTCTTTAACTCTAGGAACTTTCCCTGTGAAAATGATTGTATTAAAAAAACTTTTCCAATTTAGCTCTTTAGGCAAAAGGTTTTCTTTTATCCCTTTGAAACCTTGACCAGCAGATACGAATTGATACTTTTTGTAGAAGCCATAGACCATTATCACAACGCTCACTAAAAACATGGCGTACATGCTTGTTTTAAATGATGCTGGTATATTCCACATTATTTCGCGGGTTGCGTTCATGAAGCTTCTCCTTAAGCATGAATTGATGTAATTTCCATAAGTTTCAGTCCATTTTATTTTATGTATAATAAGGTAGATCTACAACACTAATGGTCAAAAAGGTGGTCAGGGTTGGAAGCTTTGGCGCAAAGTGCAAAATGGTATTGTTTGGGAATAGGATGCTTTGCGTTGCTTTCGTTCCTGGCACAATATAAAAGTCAGCGTAAAAAATTGGAGTATATTTACTCTTCCATGGCCCTATTAGGCATAGTGCTCGGTGGAGTATTGGTAAATCAAGGGCATTTGGCCCTCATTTTTAGTTATTGGCTTTATTTAGTCTTAATAATTGCAGCAACAATACAAAATCCATCTAAAAAAATGAGGTCTGCGATTTTCAAAATCCCTTTTGTCATTATCTTGTTGAGCTATAAATTCTTTGCAGATTATAGTCTTCTCTTCTTTTTAGCGCCGCTACCTTTAAGTTTTATTTGGCTCTATCAAAGAAATCGTGATCATAGGCTACTTTTTCGCTACAATATTTTCTTAGTATTGCTTACTGTCATAGCAATAATAGCTTTAGAGCTAAATACTTGGTTGGGCGGCCTTATTTTTGGTTTTGCACTTATGTATTTTTATCAAAGCATATCTTTTTCTATGGCCTGTATTTACACTGAAGAAAAACTAAACGGATCACTGATATAAATGAAAAAAGTTATTTTACTAATATGTTCATACTATCTTACTTCTTGCTCTCATTACGGCAGCATCAATTTGCAAACTCATGAGTTTATCTCTGCTCCTGAAAAAATTATTTGGTACCATATTCCAGGCTTAAGCGAAGAGCATATTTCATTATTAAAATTCTTTTATAAAGACTCATCAATTCAAACATCCTTTGAACAGACGACTTGTTATGGCAAAACATGGAGCTATAACTTATATGATGTTAGACCTAGTGCTAGAGAAAGTTTTCTTTCACAAGTTGTTGGGACAAAAAATGTTAAAAACTCCTGTGAGATTTATTCTTTTAAACCGATTTGGAGCTATCTTTCTGATTTGAATTTTAAAACTGGAATTCTTGAAAAAAGTAGAGAGGAAGATTCTCTTGAACAAGCACTTCAATGTGGAAGCAAATCATTTCTCGACCAGACAGTTTTGTGGAAGATGACAAAATCAAGTGGAAAACAATTTCACTATCAAGAAAAAAATGATTTTCAAAAAGGTGAAGTTTATTATGATAAGGCCTGTCAGTCTGGAGAGTGCTTTAATACTTTACTTAATAATATAAAAGGTTTGCTGGGGACCTATTTTAGTAATGCTGCAAATCAGTTTTTACTCGTTAAAGATTCATCACTTCTTGAGAGTCTAGAAAATAAAGATATTAAAAAGATGAGAGATAGTCTGCTCGAAGCGGAAAAAGTTTTCGAGTATTTATTAGATCTTCAGAAAAAAAATCCAGAGATATTGGTGCTTGTGACTACTTCAAGATCTATACCTGTAGAACTTCCTGATAAGGGTGAAAGTTGGAAAGATATTGCTCGCGATAAAAATAAATTAATTTATAAAAAGCCTTCAGTTCTCTCTCCTTTATGGGCGAGTGGTACTAGAGCTGAAAATTTTTGCGGAATTTATGAAGAAGCAGAAATTCTTAGGCGTACATTAAATAATTATACTAATAGACGATTGGAAATCTTTGGAATCCCGGTTATGTAGAGGGAGTTCACCATTTTAACTAGAGTCTTATATCATTCTATCAGTCAAGTTTCTGGCCTAGAGTTTCTTAGTGGAGCTCAAAATGATGTTGTTATTATTGCTCCTGGACCCAAGGATGCTGATAAGATTAGGTCTTTAGTTCAAAATAATAATCTCTCTCATTACAAATCAGACGTAATTACTATATCAAAATTCGTAGGCCAATATATCGATGAGTTTTTAGGCAAATCAGAGCTTTTGCTAATGCTCTCTACTGCTTGGAAAAGATTTAACACAAGTTTAAGTTTTGAAGAGTTCAGTCGTAGTTATAAACTTTATACCGAACTTAGAAGCTACACGTTAAATAGTGATTTATTTGAAGAATTATTAGCTGAAATTGATCCTGATATTTCTAAAACAATTAAGGTGTTCTGGGCCTTAAGTGAACAGCTTGACTTAAATGACGAACAAAAATCCTATTTTACAATCGCACAAAAATTTACAAATCAAGACAGTGAACTAAGAGATAAAACTTATATCTTTTGGGGCTTTCAGTATCTTTCAGGAACACAAGTTGATCTTATTCATGCAATGGGAATTAGAAACAATGTTTTTTTACCATTCCCTAAAGCTGTATGGGACCAAACAAATGAGTTTGATTGGATTAGGTGGGTAGAAGCGAGCGACGATATTGAGCTTGAAAAACCAGATATTAATAAAGGGAATTTTTTGCAGGTAACATACCCAAAAAACTACCTAGCAAATACATTAAAAGGTTTTTTTCAAAAAAATATTGATGTGAGTTTTTCAGTTAATCTTGTTACTAAGTACCCTGACCTTCAAGAAGTACTAGAGATACCAAGTAGTGAGCATTTTTTTAAAATTCAATTTGATCTATTAGAAGAGTTTATTTCAAAATTTTCAGAACAAGTTAAAGACTATATTGGAGAAGGATCTTTAGTATTTCTTGAAAAGATTGAAGAAGAACTAGAAAAAACTATTGAAAAGCAGGACTTTCATTATGTGAAGGTAATTGCTCTTTATAGAGACTTAGTTCAAAAATGGATAGAACAGTCAGATAGCAATGATCTGTTTACAAGCTTTGATGCCAAACTTCTTAAAATGCTTGTGACCCTAGATGCACCAAGAGTGTCCTATATACCAGAGGTGTCAGAAGAAAATATTCTTAGTATAGGCTCAGCCTTTGAAACACCGGTTTCAGTAAAAAATTATCAATCTATTTATATTGTAAGTTCTAAATATCAAGCCATAGGAAGTGCGAATGATAGTTTTAGTTTTGATATGCAAAGTAAACTTGCTTCAATTGGACCAGTTAAAAGATCAGATCTTGAAATATATTTTTTGATACAAGAAATTTCTGAACAGCTAAGAGGCAATGATGTTTATCTTTTTTCTGAACTTGGACTTGAGGAGAGAGATCTTACTTTAAGACTTATCTTGGACAATTTTAAATCCCAGCAGACTGAAATACAGCCTTTAATTGATTCTTCATCGAAGGCCAAATTTCAAAGCAAAATAATAGATACGGCGAATAAGTATTCAGCAACTAAACTGCAAGTTTACAAAGACTGTCCACGGAAGTTTTATTATCAGTACTTAGAAAAAGTAAATCTTTTCGTTGAGCTTGAAACTAAATTGCTTCCGAACGAGAAAGGGACTCTTGAGCATCTAGTAATAGAGCTATTCATGAAAGATTATGGGCTTTTTAATGAAGAATCATTGGTGAAAGTTGTAAGACAGGTACTTAAAGAGTACGTGGAAAAACATAATAAGAAATTGAGTGATTCTGACTTTAGAACTTATTACCAAGAGATTTATAATTATTCGTCAAATGGGATAAAACTTCTTAATGAGATTGGCTCAGCTTTTACTAATACTAAATTTACGTTTGAAAAAGAAATTAAAGACCTTGAGGGAAATAAAGAGTTTAGAGGCAGTATCGATTGCTTGATTGAGTCTGACCAGGGGACAATTATAATTGATTTTAAGCGCTCTAGTGCAAGTATTCCCCTTAAGTCGGAGTTATTAGATTATAAAAAGATACAGCTTTATTTTTATGGCCTTCATGGCATGTATGATAAAAATCTTATCTCTTTTGGTTATTTAAACCTTGAAGAACCTGAAAAATCTATTTTTCTAAGTTCAAAAAATGAGCTTTCTTTTTTTAAGGGCATTAAATCCCTCAAGGTTTATTATTCACAAGATATTGATTCAGGCTTAAATCAATACAAAGAAATTGAGGAAAAAATTCTCTCTAATCTTATGCTAGATAAAAAGTTTCAACCAAAGCCTGATCCTAAAGTTTGCTTGTATTGTCCACTTAGTCTTACTTGTGACAAAGAGGAGCCGGGAAGCGACCTCCTAATAATGAACAGGCAAAAGCTATTGCACATGATGGCGGTGTTATTCTTCAGGCAGGAGCTGGATCTGGTAAGACCTTCGTACTTGTTGAGCATTTGGTTTATCGGTTAAAGCAATTTTCAGAATGCCTTAGTTTAGAAAATCCTGAAGCTTCCCTTGAGATCAAAAGATTCATGACTCAAATCGCAGTAATGACTTTTACAAATAAAGCTGCCGGAGAGTTAAAAGTTCGATTTGAGCAAAGGGTATCTGAGGAAATAGAAACTTCAGAAACGAGTATAAAGTACTGGGAAGAGGTAAAGAAATATTTACCATCTATGTTTATTGGCACTATTCATGGCTTTCTTTTAAAACTAATAAAAGAAGGTTATTTTTCCCAAGTCTCTCCTGAGATTACCATCATTAATGAATTTGAGATCAAGCTCTTTATAAAAAATAAACTTGAAAAATACCTAAATGAAGACGTTGTAAATAATAATGTATTGGAAATTCTAAGGCTTAATCAAAAAGCTCTTTTGAGCTCTTTTTTTAGAATTTTTAACGATAGTGAATTAAGGCTGAAATGGGAAGAAAGTATTCCCGAGCAAATGATTGAGAGCTCTCTTGACTCAATCATTGAAAGTTTATTAGTGAGCACAGTGGGAGATAAGTACTTTAAAAACTCTCATGAGTATCCTTTAGCTTTAAATGAAAAAACAAAATGGGCCGATTACTTAAAGACTTTTTCGAGTTTAGATGCGGATCCTTTCTCACTTGAAGGATTAAAGGTGTTTAATAGTTTTTTTGGATCTTTCAAGCCGCTTCCTTCTTGCCCTAAGAAATACCCTGAGTACAAGGATGATTTTGCTAATTTAAAAGAGCTTCGAAATTTTGTAAATAATAATCTAGAGTCCTTTGAATCTTTTGAAAAACATAAAAACGATATTATTAAAGATTGGTTAATTGAGCTGAAAAAAGTTTTTAATTTTCTTAATAAGCAGATGATTCAAGAAGAATCACTTTCATTTTCAGAGCTTGAGTATATTGTTTACAAAGGGCTTAGAGAGCAACGGATCTCTTCTGAAATCCAAAAAAGTTACAAATATTTTATTATTGATGAATTTCAAGATACCTCTCAACTACAATTTGAAATTATACGAAGTCTTGTTGCAGGTGACTTTAAAAATCTTTTTTGCGTAGGAGACTTAAAGCAGGCGATTTATGGATTTAGAGGAGGCGAGGTTTCTGTTTTTAAGCATTGTATTGATTTAATGCCGGCCAAGCTCCAGTTATCAAATAATTATCGCTCTTATCCAGAGATTATTAATTTCAATAACTCTTTTTTTACTGAGATTTTTAAATTAAAAGAGGGTTTTTTAGAGAAGTTAAGTAATGCTCAAGAAGTTGATACTCAGACAACTCCCTTAGGACTTAGCTTTAATACAAAGGGAGAAGTTTTTGAACTAGAAATTGAATATGATACAGATTCTAAAATTAAGACAGATGATATAAATAAGCTTGAGGCCATGGGCCTACTTAAATCAGTGCAGACTGATTACGAAAAACTCGAGCAATGTATTCTTTATAAAAAGTTAGCTCCCTCAGTGATTTTAATGGAGCTTTTCATCGAAAATAATCTTTCTTTTACATCTCAGGTTAAAGTTCCTTTAGCGCAAGAGCCTATTCTTGGAGTGGTCAGATCTTTGCTAGAGTTAATCTTAGATAAAAAGGTAGATAAGGGGATTCCTCTTTTTCATATTGGAAAGATTTTTGAAATTATTAATTTTTCTAAGACAAACCTCGATTTAGCAATACATGATTTTCACAAGAATTTTAAAATGATCGGACTAATGCCATCGCTGAATAAATTTATTTTCTCAGTAGGCCTTGGTAATTCACTTTATGATTATAATATGAAGTTTGTTGAAATACTTTACAAAGCTTCTAACTACTCTCTTGAAGATCTTTATATGGCCTTTAAAAACTCTAGTGACCAAACACTCTCTATTGATTTTCAGTATGGCAAGAATCCTGGTGAGCTTAGAATTATGACCACTCATGCATCAAAGGGATTAGAGTTTGAAAAAGTTTTAATAGCGGGAATTTATACCAATGGAAGAAGCGTTGCTGACCATTCAGTTTTTGGGAAAACTCCAGGCTCATTTAAGTGGAAGCCACACTCTAATCATAAAAAGTTCTTCAAATCTCCTTTAATGTTATTAGAAACAGCAGAGCAAAATGAAAAGGACTTCGCCGAAGATAAAAGGTTGTTCTACGTTGCATGTACACGAGCAATATCAAAACTTGGGTGGGTGAGATTGAATCTTCCTGAGAAGACATTTTCAATACCTTCTAATAGTTGGATAAATGCGATTAATTACTTTAGGGACAACTCTGATATAAAGATTGAAAGTTATAAGTATAATGATGCGGTTCATATTACTAGCTCTGATACCAAGCTTCCTATGTTTCATAAAAACATAATCGGCGTTGTTCAAAAACCTATTACTCATAAAACAAATCTTCTTATGATGCCCGAGCTTTCAGTCACAAGGCTCTCCAGTATTACCCAATGCCCTCGTAAGTTTTATTTTTCAAATATTTTAAAATTAACAGAGCTCTCAAGTGAGATCCAATACTCTCAATTTGATTCGGATCAAGAATTCGAAAAACCTAAGAGCTCGGCAGAAAGAGGGGACCGTATACATAATCTTTTATCAGTGATGATTAAAAGAAATAATACTATTCCTGTCTCTGCTAGTGCTGAAGAGGAAGAGGCCTGCCTTTGGGTTCAGGAACAACTTAGAGAAATTAAATATACAGAGCTAGTTTCTGAAGTTCCAATTAAGTTTCCTGTTCAGGGGCATATGATCTCTGGAATACCTGACCTTATTATTAAAAACGAAACTGAAATTACAGTATGGGATTTTAAAACAGGTGCGCTCAAAGAAGATATTGACCATTATTGGTGTCAGCTAAAATTATATGCCTATGCTTGTTATAAATTAGGGTTAACCGAGAAAAAAAATCAAGTTAAATTGGCCCTTGTATATTTAGATGAAAAAAAAATAGAAAGCATGACTATTTCTTTTCAGCAAACATATAGCTTTATTGAAGAAATTTGGGCATTAACCAACAACTACTCTCAAGTAAATAAAGACCACTGCAAGCTCTGTATGTACGGCAACTTATGCCGTTTCTAAGGAGATTCTCCAATCATTTTTCCTAAACATGTTAAACTATAAGCAATAAGAATTTCATATAAGGAAAGGTTCCGATGAGAAAAGGACTTCTCTTACTCTCTTTCATATTCACTCTGCTTTGTTCAAACTTACTTGCAAGCGAGTCATCAACTTACGATTTTTCATGGTTAGATCCTGAAAAAGAAGTTTATGTACTTCAAAACAGAAAGTTTAGAAAAAATAAACGTCTTTTTATAACTGCAGGTGGAGGAAAAACATTATCAGGTGCTTTTGTAGATTCCACTATAGCTCAGGCCAGAATTGGATATTATTTTAAGGAAGACTGGGGTGTAACCATTCTTTATTCTAAAAATAGCGGTGAGGAAAATAATACGGCGAAAGCAATTAGAGCAAATGGAGCAGTTCCGTTTCGAAGAATCATAACAAACTACCAAGGTGTAATGGTGAATTGGTCACCATTTTATTCGAAAGCAAATTTTTTCAATAAAGTTTTTTATTATGATTTTATTCTTGGGGCAGGACTAGCTAGTCTTGACCAGGAAACGAACAGAACTGAAGTTAATAATGCTCAAGGTACTACGGTTATTGATAAGGAATCATTCACGGGAAGTTTATTTGATATTGGTATTAAATTTTATATAACAAAAAACTTTAGTGCAGACATGAACCTTACGGCCCTTTATTACAAGGGACTCAATGGAGTAAAAGCCTCTAATGACAATTCAAAAGAGATTTATAACTCTAACTGGGATCTAAGTTTTGGTCTGGGATATACATTTTAGAAGAACAGGATGTTCTCAGTGAAAAAAATAATTATTTTAGTTTTCTTAACAATTAGCTACAAGGCATTTTCAAACATTAATGCTGTGACTCAGTCGTTAAAGAGTGTAAACAATAACACAAGACTTTATGATCAAGTTGTTAACACAATGGTTGAAAATGGGTACTATTTTACAGCAATTGCGTTTGCAAAAGAGTATTTAGCCACAACTCTAAATGCAACTGTTAATAGTAAATTTGAAGCAAGTCTTGAAAGACTCATAACAGAGGTTGGAGTTAAGCAGTTTGAGACAATGCCTGATAATATTCTTAAAAGATCAAGCAATCCAATTATACGCTATATTCGTGCCAAAAAGTTATTTAAGCGTGGGGATTATCAAAAAGCTTTTAGTCTTATTAAAGATATAAAAGATGATCATAGTATTGCTCCATTTTCTATGATGCTTAAAGCAAGCATTCTTTCTTTAAATAAAAACTATGATGAAGCCTTAAATGTATATGATGATTGCGAGTCTGTTGCCAGTTCAGTAAGAAAGTCTTCAGATAATAAAATCAGAAGAAAGCAGCTCACAATAGCAAGAGATTATTGTCTTATAGGAAAAGCGAGAACATTGTTCTCACAAAAAAAATATGAAAAAGCAAACCTTGCATATCTGGATTTAGATAAAGAGTCATTTGTATGGCCTGAAATTTTATTCGAAGAAGCTTGGACCTCATTTTTTCAAGGAAATTATAATAGAACGCTTGGAAAACTTGTAACCTATAGGGCCCCAGTTTTTGAACATTTTTTTATACCTGAAATTGATATTTTAAAAGCTCTAACCTATATGGAAATGTGTCTTTGGTCGGATGCCAAAAAAGAAGTAGATGGGTTTTATCAAAAATACTCCAAGCCCGCAGCAGAGCTTGTGAGTTTTATTAAAAGAAAAGGAAAGGATTACGATTTTTATTATAAAGTAGCAAAAGTCAGAAGCAAAAACAGAGTCAAAGGTGGGGAACTTTTTAATAGTTTAGTTAGGTCAGTTATTAATGAGCCTGGTTATCAAGAACTTAATTATGCACTCAATATTGGTGTTTCAGAATTCAATAGAATAAAAGTTACGGCCAATGGTAGAGAGCGAAATATATTACTTAGAGCAATAAAAGATTCAGTCATTATTCAAAAGAGATTAATCGGATCATTTGTAAGAAAGCAGGTCGTGCTAAAGTATGCACTTTTGAAAAAAGCTTTTTCAGATATGAGCTATATTAAGCTTGAAGTTCTTTCTAGAAACAAATCAGAGCTTTACTACAGAGAGACGGACGCCCAAAGAGAGCGTGGAGATATTAAGTATCTTAAAAGAAACGAAAAGCAATATTTTTGGAGTTTCAATGGTGAGTTCTGGGCCGATGAATTAGGCGATTATGTCTTTGCGCTCGCTTCGGAGTGTAAATCGTGAGTAGAGGCTTAGTTTTATTTATATTCTTACTCTCTGTTGCCTCGCCTTATACTTTTTCAAATGTTGAAAAAAGAAGAAGTCAGATTATCTCAGTTATTGATGAAGAACTGAAAGAGGTTTCAAGGCTATCAAGTCAATACAAACACAGAAACCCAAGGCTTCTTTTAAGAATCGCAGAGCTTTTTCTAGAAAAAGCTAGACTGCTAAGAGATTATGAAAATAAAAAATACCTCTCTATTCCTCCAGAAGAAAGAAGAAAAATTAATAAGAATACTCTTTTTAAAGGGTCCAGTAGCTATTTTTCAAGAGCTCAAAAGACATGTAGTAATATTATTAAGAAATTTCCTAAATTTAAATACAAAGCGGATGTTTATTATATTCTTGCCTATAATGCAAAAGAGTTTAAGCAAAACAAAAAAGCTAAGAGGTATTTTGAACTTTCTTTAAAGTATTCAAGAAAAGGTAGTAAGACATATCAAAAAGCGAGTATTGCTTTAGCTGAAATTTATTTTAATGAAAAAAACTACAAGAAAGCTCTTCCTTTTTACGATAAAGGTGTAAAAGGGAAAAAAGACAAATGGTGGACAAAAGATACATTTAATCTAGCCTGGACCTATTTTCAAAGAAAGCAGTATAGTAAAGCAATAAGTCTTATGAGAGAAATTCATACATTGAGCGCGGACTCAAAGTATGTAGATATGCGTCCTCAAGTCGAAAGAGATATTGGTCTGTTTTATATTGAAGCAAACCAATTTGATGAAGCGGTTTCTTTTTATGAAGGTCTTAATAAAAATATTTCAACTGTCCTCATCAATCTAGGCAAAATCCTAATCGATAAAGGAAAACCCTCTCAGTCCGAGAAAGCCTTAGTTAGAGCAAAAAAATATGCTAAAGGAAATGAGCTTACTGAAGTAAACCTGACTTTATTAAATCTTTACCAAAAATTTGGCAATTTTGAAAAACACTTGGCAGTTTCAAAAGAGCTATTACCAACAGCAGCTTCTAACAATCTTGAATCAGCTGAAAAAGATGTTTATTTGTATCAATTAGAAAAGGTTGGTGGAACAATTCAGGGTCAAGTATTAAGTAATGCATATAGAAGAAACGCAGCCGTTCACAGAGAAAAAGCTAGGCAGTCTGCAGAATATTTTTCAATGATTGCCAAAGTGAAAAGCAAAGAAAAAGGAAAGTATTTATTCCTTGAAGGTGAAACTTATTATGCCGGTGGCTTAATGCAAGAAGCCTATAATGCTTATAAGGATTCGTATCAATTTGCCAGAGATGAAAGAAATGGCAAGGCCATGAAGTCATCTATCGAGGGGATGCTTGCCACAATTGGTAAGAAGTCATTTAAAGATAGAGAAAAATACTATATTCCAACATATATTATGTATTTAAATTTTGACCGCAAATCTTCTCGAGCAAAGACGATCTATGAGAAACTTTTTAATTCATATTTTTCTTCTAAGGACTTCGCAAAGTCTGAAAGTATCTTGGATAGTTATAAAAAGTCTTATCCTAAAGATTATAAAACCCAAGAAGCTATGCTTGCTCAAATAATGGATGCCCATCGAAAATCAGGCAATATAAAAGAATTTAATCGTTTGGTAGGAAGAATTAAAAATAAAGAGTTTGTTGTTAGTAGTAAATATGGCCAGCAACTTAACAAGCTTCTTCTTACAATGCAGTTTGAAGATGTAGAAAAAGCAGCGACAAGTGGCGATAAGAGAAAGGCTTTAGAGGGTTATATTCAAATTTATAAGGATGAAAACTCTAGTCCTAAGGCCAAAAGAAATGCAGCTCATAATATCGCTGTATTATACTTTGAACTGGGTTTTGCTGATAAAACTTATGAGTGGGCCAGTATATCTTCTAAGCTAATGTCAGAAGCTGAGCTTTTAAAATTTGAAGAGACATATTTGGCCATATCAAGTGAGCTTTTCAATATGCAAAGATTTGAAAAGTCTGCAAGTCTTTCTAGTTATATTTATGACAAAATATGTAAGTCGAAAACAGCAAAGAAAAAACAAGTATTTTTTAAAAATGCCTACCTTGTATCTCTATCAATAAATAATTTTCAACAAGCAAATGATATTGTGAATTCTGGAAGGAAATGTGGAGTTAGCAGTAAGGATATTTATCAAGGACATATGGAAATTGTTACAGTTCTTGGAGAGCAAAAAAGATGGCAGTCCTATGAGGAATATCTAGAAAAATTATATCCTATTAGTACCTTAAGACCTGAGTTGATTATTGCGAGTGCAACACTTAGGGATGTCTATCTAGGGCTCAGTCAAGCTGATAAAGTGAGTATGTTAAATAAAAAAATCATAGAGCTTTATCAAAGAGCGAAAGCCGCCAATCAAAAATTATCCCCTGAGGCATTATGGGAAGTATCTAGGTTTAGACTCAATGATATGGAAAGGGCAATCTCTCAATTTCATAGCATACAACTTAGATTTCCAGATAGTACTTATAATAAGCTACTTGAGAATAAGATTTCACACTTAACTCAAATTGCAGCTATGGGTGATAAAGTATTTGCTATTAGAAGCGGAAAGGGAACAATTAGAGCTTATCAATACTTAATTGAGACATACCAACGCTTTGTTAGTGAGATTAGAAATTTTGTACCACCAGGGAAAGACCCTGCTTATATAAAAGGCTTTAAAGGTGCGATGGCGCAAGTTGAAAGACCTTTACTAGAAAAATCACTTTCTTATCTTAAAGAGGCTAGAGAGCTTATATCTAAAGGTAATATCTTAAGCAAAGATAATTATTGGTTTATATCATCTAGCAGGTTACCTCTGAAACTAGAGTATCATTTTGATAATGGTGTACTTATGGATAGAGGAGGTAAGAAATAATGAAAAATTTAATTGCTATATCAATGATTGTTTTTCTTGTTGGTTGCGCCTCTGAAGAAAAGCGTAGTGCTGGTAAACCAGTTGAAGAAATCAAAAATGAAGATTTCAAAAGAGTTGTTCCAGTTCAATACTCTTCAAGAGATGATTATTATAAATTAAAAGATATTGAGCGCGCGAATGAAGATGCTTTGCTGGAAGAGACCTTGCAGCGCTTGCCCGAGTCTAGTCTTGATAATGTTGCTGGTGAAAAAGGAACATTAACTTCGTTTACTAGTCATTGTTACAAAGCTGAGTTTAAAGAAGCATTTCTTCAAATTGATCACCTCTATGATGAGTATCGAAAGCACCCTGGTTATTGGAATCAGGTTGGTACTTGTTATAATTTGAAGGGAGATTTAAGAAAAGCTCGTCTATTTTATCAAAAATCTCTAGATTTAGATAAATCATATGCACCTGCTTTTAATAATATAGGTGTTCTTCATTTAAAAAAGAGTGAATATGAAAAAGCGGTTGCTGCATTTACAAAAGCTAGGGAGCTAAGTCGTTTTTCTCTTACGCCTACATTTAATCTTGCTTTTGTTTATTTAAGCTTTGGTGTTGCTGATAAAGCAAAGAGTTTGCTTCTTGCAGTTAATCGTCAAAAGCCTGGAGATGGTCAAGTTCTTGGTGGACTTGGGACAGCTGAAATCTTCCTGGGAGATTTTGACAAGGCAGTCGCTTATTTTGAATCTATTAGTTCAGATAAATTAAAAAGACCAAGCATAGGGCTTAACTACGCATTGGCTTTAAGAGTATTGGGTCAAAAAAGTAAGGCCGAGGATGCTCTTGATAGAGTAAGTTCAAGTGGTCTTGGGCAATGGCAAAATTATTACTCTCAAGTAAAAAACTTTGTGGAGGGAAATTAGATGATTAAAGCAATATGGATAGTTGTTTTTTTAGCAATATCGGCTAAGAGTTTTTCTCAAGAAAAAAAGAATACAGTCATCTATAAATATAAAAAATTTCAAGAGTTTGATTTGGAAACAATTGGAGTAGAAGGGGAAGTTGGAACACCTGAAGATCTTTCTTTGAACTCAAGGTTTAGAAATAATTTTAAAAATAAACTTCCTTATAGAAGTAACTTCAATCCAGAAATCAGAAGATCCATAGGGGTTTTAAAATGAATATTGAGCCGTGGAGTCTTCAGAAATTTTATGAGCTAAACCCAGTAAGCGATTCTCATAAGGGCTTTGGCACTATCATCAACAAGAAAAGAATCTTGGTTGGTCGCTCGGATAGTTGTGACCTTATTATTGATAGACCTGATATTTCTGCTATCCATGGAGTTATTGAAATTGGTCAAAATGGTGGCCGTGTTTATGACCTAAATAGCAAAAGTGGTATTTTTGTCAATGGCAATAAGACAATATGCAATGATATATCTGTGGGAGATAAAATTAAATTTGGTGCTGTAGAGTTTGTTTTTAATGAGTATGTGAAGTCAGATTCACTACCACCCGTGCTAGAGTCTTTGTCACCAGAAAGAATGAAAGAAGTTGAAGAGCATAAAATTGCCATGGCAAACCAAGAGCTTCCTTCGAAAGCACCAGAGCCACCTCAAGTGGAAAAGGTTAGTTCTTCCAGGCAAAAAGTTAAGAGTGCCCCTGAGCAGAAAAAAGCCTTCAGTGTTCAACCTCAAAATATTATGATGGAAGAGACTAGTGATGGTATTCCTTATATCTCATATCCTCTGGCCAAAGATCCGAAAGCTGAATTTAGTGAGTATATATTTGAAGACGCAGACACTATTTTTCCAATTTTCAAATGGGATATAGAAACATCTGCAGTAGAAGTTATTATCTTAAGCGGTGATCGTATTTATTCTGTAGATTACTTACCGATGAAGGATACAACTTATCAGATAGTTGGGCGTAGAAGTGAAAATGCAGTTATTGAATTTCCTTATTTAGGTAAAACTGAAAAAATTCCTTTTATCGAAACATCTGGTGGCTCTGTAACAATTATAGATACACTCGGTTATAAGGCAATGTTAATCTCTGATAAGATTCAAAGTCCAAACGATTTTAAGTCTTTTGAGGGGCATGGCCCCATTAGTTTAGGACCTCAGGACATTTTAAAATTAGAAAATAATCATCTTCAGATTTTTATAAGAAATACTCAAGCACCGCCTAAAATCAAACCAGCTCCAATTTTTAGAAGAGATGGAGACACTCGAAAGTTTTTTCTTATCTTGGCACTTGTTTCAATTGCCTTTTTGGGACTTATTTCAAGTATTGAAGTTGATAAAGAGCTTGAGAAAGAAAAAATACCAGAAAGAATTGCAACAATTCTTTATGACCGTAAAAAATTCACTTATAGGCCTAATACAACAAAAAAGCCAAGTGAGACAAAAATTAAGCCAAAAACAACTAAAAAACCGAAAGAAATTAAGCCAGTTAAAGAGCAGCCTAAAAAAGTTGCTGAAAAACCAAAGAATAGAAAAACAAAAACAACAGAGAAGGTTGCTAAGACAGTTAAAAGACCTAAAAAGTCTAACCCTAAAAAAGGTGGTACTGGTGCAGTTAAAAGAGCAGCTAGAAATACAGCACCAAAAATTGGCAAGTCTAGGTCAGCGAAAGCTGCAGGAACACGTTCATCTAATAGAATTGCAAAGAGTAAAGGTCATGTCGATGCTTATAAACCAAGTAATTTTAAAGGGTCGTTGAACGCTCTGCTTGCTAAAGGTGGTTCTTCAAAAAGTGTTGTTACTGATAGAATTAGTGCTGACGATATTGGCTCTGGAGCAGATAGTATTGGCGGCGATGTTCAAGATGTAAAAACGGCAAGTGTTAGTAAAGAAGTGGGAAGTCTTACAGGTTCTGCTACTGGAAAGTTAGATGCATCTACTGATGCTGAAGGTTTAGTTGATAAAAAGAGTGTCGCTGCTGCAGGAATTCCTTCGCAAACTGTAGTTATAGGAAATTATGATGCTTCTTTAGTGGCACAAATCTTAAGAGATCACCTGCCTCAGTTTAGATATTGTTATCAACAAGAGCTTGATAAAGAGAATAAGTCTGAAGGTCTTATTAGGCTCGATTTTAATATTGGAGCTTCTGGGCATGTAACTAAGGCCGGCGTTGATAGCAAGTCTTTAACAATCCCTGTTCAAAAATGTGTTGTTAATGTTCTTAAGGGAATTCGCTTTCCACCACCTCTTGGCGGGGGAAGTGTTGGTATTAGACAACCAATGAACTTCTATAAAAGATCTCAGTAATAAATAATTTATTTAGGCTGGCTAATATAAATGAGTTTTTTGGCTTTAGATACTAGGTCTAGATAAAAGAGCACACAAAAAAAGAAACAATGTCCGATTAAAGCAAAAAGATTAAAAGTTTTTTTACTGTTGTTCTTCACTTAACACCACAAATTTATATTTTTGATATTTTGCTTCAGCAGCTGTGTACATCAGTTTTTTGATATCGTTATACTTAACTTTTTTATCAATAATTAAATTCACTATCCCAGAAAACTTCTTAACCCCTTGGGTTTGTTTTTCAAGAAGTTCTACAGTCGTTCTTTTTTCAACAAGTTTGTTATAAAGAGCGATAACTCTTCTTCCACCGTGATCATATATACGGCCATTGCTGTCCTCTCTATCTAAGACTAGTTCATTATCAACCCATATCTTAGTATCTGATACTTGAACCACAACACCTGGGGTATTTGTGTTTTTTGTTTCTGAAGAAGGAAGAGTAATTCCCTTGGGTACATTGAATAGGATGCCTGAGGCATTATAGCTCTTAAGTAGAAAAACAAGAATAATAACAAGGATATCAAGAAGTGAAGTGATATCCACATCCATGACTTCTCGTTTGTTTCTTTTCTTTCTGTTTCTAATTGATCTTGTTTTTCTCATAATTAACTTAAAATATTTCCGAACACAATATTACTAAAGAGTTCTTCTGCTTTTCGGTCTACACCGTCTTTATCCTTATAAAATATATCTTCATCAGTAGGGCGGAGTATTCTTACCGCATCCATGATTTCTACAAGTTCACCGTACTCAAGGTCTAGCTTTGGTTCAAGAACAGCTGTTTTTTCACTTTTATATCTTCTTTTTAAACTCATGAGATAAGTTCTTAGGGATTCAAGGTCATATTTGCCTTCAGCATTTCGTCCAAATGTTCTTCGCACTTTACTTGGAACTCCTGTCGCTACTGAAATACTTGGTTTGCTTATAATAACAGTCAGGGCTAAAGGTTTTTGGTTATTTTTTGGTGGCGTACTTGAAATAATAGGAACATCACTTGAAATCTCAAGTAGATTTAAAAAACTCGCGGACATTAAAAGAAAGAAGATGAAAATAAAAACAGCATCTAAAATAGGCACTAGATTAATTCTAGTAACCTGGCGTTTTCCTTTTCGTCTACCACTTGGGGTTCTAAGCATTACTCACCCTTATTTTTGGCACCAAGTAAATCAAGCATCTTCACAGAAAATTCATCAATCTCTCCGATAATCTTATCTGCTTTACTAGTAAGAAATGTATGAACGATCATAATAAGAATAGCTGTTCCAAGACCAAATGCTGTTGTATTCATGGCCTTTGCAATACCGCTAGCGAGGAGCTCTGCTTTCTGGGAAGGATCTGCTGCACCAACTGCAGCGAAAGAAACCATTAGACCTTGTATTGTTCCAAGTAGTCCAAAAAGAGTTGAAATATTTGCAACTAATTGCAGGTAATTAAGTCTAAGTTCTACTTTGGGTATAACCTCAAGTGCTGTAGCATCGATGGCGTTTTGAATTTGCTCTACACCATGGCTTGCTCTTTTCAGACCGCTCTTTAAAACTCTTGGCAGCATGGCCTCGGAGTTTGAGCAAACTCTTATAGCTCCTTGAATATCATTTGAAAGAATATTTCTTTGTAGCTCATTCATAAAAGAAGAGCCGTCTACATCGAATGCTCTTAATTTCATAAATCTTTCTATGGCCACAGCAAGACCAAAAGCCAAGACTAGAAAAATGACCCACATAAAGATCCCGCCGTCTTGAATGAACTGGGCGATTGAGTTAATGCTAAACGCAACTTCACTTGCTGCTACTTCAGATCCTTCCATGGAATCCCTCTCCTTTTAAAGCTTTGGTATAAATCTATTTTACCTCAACTTTGTTTAGAGATGGACTAAAGGTGCAGTTTTTTCCTAAAAAAATCATGAACTTAAAAATTTCGGAGTTAGATAATCAACTAATAATGCTCAGGAAAGAACTCACGTTCAATCCCTTCAATAAAGATATGAATACATTTGATATGTACTTCTTGAATACGGTCCGTGATCTCGCTAGGAACAATAAGTGGGACATGGACCATATCTTTTAGCTCTCCACCTGACTTACCTAAAAGACCAACAACGTTCATGCCAATCTCTTTTGCTTTTTTTACGGCCTCTATAATATTTTTTGAATTACCACTTGTTGAGATTGCTAAAAGGGTATCTCCCTTGCGTCCCCAGGCCTCTACATTGCGGGAAAAAATATATTCAAAACCATAATCATTAGCAACACAGGTGATATGTCCTGGCTCACCCATGCTAATAGCACTAAGGGGCCTTCGATCTTTTCTATAACGACCTGTTAGTTCTTCAGTAAAGTGAAGGGAGTCGCACATTGAGCCGCCATTACCACAGGCAAGAATACGACCGCCACTCTTTAAACTTTTTGTAAAAAGAGCAACGGATTCTTCAATTTGTTTGTGATTATTCGAGTCACTTAAAAAGCGATTTAGCGTATCCTGAGCATCTGATAAAGCGCTCTGGATATAAGACATTAAATAAGCTCGTTTAATGAAGCTTGTATTTCAGCTTTAGGTTGGTTGCCTACTAATGTTTTCTTAGCCTCTCCATCTTTGAAAAAAATCAAAGTAGGAATACCGCGAATGCCGTATTTTTGAGCAAGATCACCATTTTCATCAACATTAACTTTTACTACCTGTGCTTTCTCGCCAGCTTCTTGACTAATTTCTTCAAGAACTGGAGCGAGGGCTTTACAAGGACCACACCATTCGGCCCAAAAATCTACTAGTACAGGGGTGCTCGAATTAATAACTTTCTCTTCGAAATTGCCTAGGTTCACAGATTCAACACTCATAAGAACTCCTAATTATTTCTCTAAACTCTATCTTATCTTATTTGGTACTTTTTTGTACACCGCCTTTCATAAGTGATTGTTGTATTAAAACTGTGACGAACTTGCCACAGGTTTCCTCCTGTGTTTTTAAGGTGTTATAATTTCAATAAAGTAGACTTAGGCTAGACTAAAAATGAAGAGGAAATACCTTCTAAAATCGCAGATTAAAACTGCACAACTATCAAGGCTTTTGGCCAAGGGGATCGATCTATTTATCGCTCTCATCATTACTATTTTTATTTATCCAATTGGAGTCTTTTTAGCAGTTGGCTATCTTGCTTACTCGGACCATATGCAAAACGGTCAATCTGTTGGAAAACGGTTTATAGGTTTTAGAGTTGTGTCTTTAGAAGATGGAAGTCCTTGCTCCTTTAGACAGTCTATCATTAGAAATTTACCAATTATTATTCCTTTAAGTCTTTCTATAATCCCGGTACTAGGTTGGGTATTTACCGCACTTTTAATAGTACCGATTTGTCTTTTAGAAGCTTATCTAATCTTTAAACTTGATTCAGGGCATAGATTAGGTGATGTGATGGCCGATACTACTGTTATTGCCAACGATCCACATGCGGCAACAGAGGAAGAAAAGAAAGAATCTTGGTTTAAAGTGGAAGGTTCCCAAAGTCCGTCATAATCTATAAGATCCTTCCATGAAAAAACGTCTTATTATTGTCGATATCTCAAGTTTTATATTCCGTGCTTTTTATGCTGTAAGGCTTTTGCACTCACCAGATGGAACACCAGTGAATGCTATTCATGGCGTGCTTTCAATGATGCTTAAGCTTTTAGAAAAATACCAACCGACTCATATGATTCTTGCAAGAGATGCCAAAGGTGGATCTTTTAGAAACGAATTATATACAGAGTACAAGGCCAATAGATCAGAGCCTCCTGAAGAACTTGTCCCACAGTTTAGTTTAATTGCAGAGCTTGTAAATAAAATGGGGCTTCCAAATTTTATTTTAGAAAATTATGAAGCAGACGATATTATTGGATCTGTCGCTGTTCAATGGGGGAATGATTTTGATGAGATTTTAATTGCATCAGGGGATAAAGACCTTATGCAGTTTGTGAATGATAAAGTGAAGATGGTTGATACTATGAAAGATAAAATCTACGACAGGGATGGTGTCTTTGAAAAAATGGGTGTTTGGCCTGAGCAGATTATGGATTATCTTTCCATGGTTGGTGATGCTTCAGATAATATTCCTGGAATGAGAGGTATTGGTGCCAAGGGGGCAGCAAAGCTTTTGGCAGAGTATAAAACATTAGAAAATTGTTTTAAGAACAAAGCTGAATTCACAAATAAAAGAGTAAAAAATGCATTTGAAAATCACAAAGAGGATGCGGAGCTTTCAAAAAGTTTAATTAATATTGTCACGGATCTTAATCTTGAGCACACTCCTGAAGAAACTATTCTTGATTTTTATCCAAGCAACGAACTTTTAGATTTCCTTCGAGGCTTAGTTTTTAAAACTTCTCTTAAAATATTAGAAAATATTAAATACACAAAAGATCAAGAAAGTGGCGGCGTTGTTGAAGACAGTTTTCAAATTATTGATGAGCAGGTTTTTGATGGCTCCGTAGTTGCGGATAAGGATATAGATACATTTATTGATCAGATAAATGGACATAAATTAATTGCCATAGATGCTGCTTTTAATGACCCTTCAAATCTCTTGGGTCTTGTTAGTTTGGGTGTTAGCTTTGATGGAGAGTCGTCTTTTTATATTCCAATAGGACATGTTGGTGATGAAGATCTTCTTGGTGGCTCAATTCCAAATATAAAGGAATCAAACTCTCTTAAAATAGTGAAGGCCCTAGTTGCTAAAGATAAAATGCTGGTAGGATCTAGACTTAAGAAGTTTTTCGCTCATTGTTTTTTTCTAGGAATAGAGCCAAAATGTGAGCATTTTGATAATGTAATTGCTCATTACCTTGCTGATACTAGCACAAAACAAGATATCCCAACTTTAAGTGAAATTTATCTTCAATACGCACCAAAGTTTAAAGATGATAAAAATCATGATTATTCAGGTCATGACTTTAATACATTAAGAGATATTACCTTTGAAAGAGTAACTCTTCAGTACAGATTGGCTTCAGAAATTGAGAAAAAGATAACTGAGCTTGAAGTAAAAGATGTATACGATAAAATTGAAAATCCGCTAACTCCAGTGCTTGCAAGAATTGAGTCCATAGGTGTTAGTATTAATAAGGGAGTTCTTAAAGATCTTGAAATTGATTACTCCGAGCAAATTGAAAAAATCAAAAAAGAAATCGAGAAAATCACTGGAGAAGGGATTAATCTTAACTCACCCAAGCAAGTTGGAGTTTTATTATTTGAAAAATTAAACCTTCCAGTTATTAAAAGAACTAAAACTGGTTTTTCAACTGATGCAGAAGTTTTAACCGAGCTTGATAGTAGAAACTTAAGCCCTATTCCTGGCCTCATTGTTAAAAATCGTGAATTAGAAAAACTACTTTCAACTTATATTCGAGTTCTTCCAAACCTTGCTCATCCAAAAACCAATAAAATTCACACTCATCTTAATCAGGCTGTAGCTGCAACAGGAAGATTATCTTCTGATAGACCAAACCTTCAAAATATTCCGATACGAACTGAATATGGAAGAAAAATCAGAAAGGCCTTTGTGGCAAGTCCTGGAAAGCTTCTTCTTGCTTGTGACTACTCTCAGGTTGAACTCAGACTTTTGGCACATTTTAGTAAAGATAAAACAATGGTTAAGGCCTTTAATGAAGGCCTAGATATTCATGCTCAAACAGCAAGTGAAGTTTTAGGGATAGCTCTTGATCAAGTTACAAAAGAAGAAAGATCTGCAGCCAAAGCTGTAAACTTTGGTCTTATGTATGGTCAGTCCTCTTTTGGTTTATCAAAAGCATTAAGAATCTCAAGGGCCGAAGCTAAAGAATATATTACTGGTTATTTTGAAAAATTTGGTAGTGTTAAAGGCTATCTGGATAGCTTAAAAGATCTTTGCGCTGAACTTGGTTATACTGAAACACTCTACGGCAGAAAGCGTTTTCTTCCAGATATTAACTCACAAAATAGAACAATACGTTCTCAAGCAGAGCGTATGGCCATTAATAGCCCAATTCAGGGAACAGCTGCCGATATCATTAAGCTAGCTATGATTAATATTGAACACGAGATGCTTAAGCAAAAACTTCAAAGTCAGATGGTTCTTCAGGTTCATGATGAGCTAATTTTTGAGGTTGTTGAAGATGAGCTACCTATAATGAAAGATTTGGTTGTCACTCTTATGGAAAATGTCACTAAACTCTCTGTTCCTCTTAAAGTGGATATGGGAATAGGTGTGAACTGGTACGATCTTAAGTAGAACTCTCTGAACCAGAAAAGTGATTCACAATATCTTTTGAAGATATAATACCTAAAAGAACGCTGTCATCTAAGCGGCTTACTACCATAAGTCGTGAGATTCCAAACTTCTTTAAGCGATGAAAAGCGACAGTTAAGTTTTGATCTGGGTAGATTCTAATAATATTTTTTGTTGCAATAGATTCAATTGAATCATTGCCCTTCTCAAGGGCCACTGCTCTTGCAAGATCCTGTGTTGAAACAACCCCATAAAGTTTTCCATTTTTTAAAATTGGAAAACCTGAAATCGTGGTTTCTTTTGTTTGCTCAAAAGCTTTTTGAATACTGAGGTCATTTTTAAAACTCATAATCTTTGTAACCATTGCTTCTTCGACTATTAAACCTTCCATAACTTCGTTGTCGTCTCTTGTTGGCAAATGAATACCGTCTTGTTCAGAAATGCTTTCATAGATAGATTCTTTTCGAATTCTAGATGAAAGCGCAAATGCAATTGTGTTAGCAAGCATAAGTGGAATTATAATTTGGTAGTTCCTTGTAAGCTCAAAAATAATAATAATTGAAGTAAATGGTGCTCTTATAACAGTTGCAAAAAAAGCTCCCATTCCTACAAGCGCAAATGCCGCAGTATTAGGAGTAAACTCAGGAAGAATAGTTTGTGAAACAAGGCCAACTCCACTTCCAAGAAGAGCTCCCATTAAAAGTGTCGGCATAAACAAACCACCACTTACACCCGAGCCGTAACAGATCGCTGTAAGCACAAACTTAAGCGCTAATAGAATAAGTAGATTATCCCAATGGGCAAGACTTGAGAGAAGTTGTGTATTGATAATTTGTGTTCCGCTACCAAGTATTTCTGGCTTTAAAGTTGAAACAAGTCCTACAAGCGCAAAACTAAAAAGAATGATAGTTAGGCGATGACCTTTAAAAACTCTTCTCATGGTTTTTCGGATCTTTAAAGTAAAAGAAACCCAAGCAGGCCCTACTACAGCAGCAAGAATACCTACTAATACAAAAAGATAAAGCTCTGTATGGTCACTAAAAAAATAACTAACCTGAACAAACATTGGGTGATAGCCATGAATCATTGAGGCTGTCACAGCTGCAATTACAGATGAGATTACAATTGATCCGAGCATTTTAGCATTAAGGTCTCCCACTATTTCTTCAAGTGTAAAAACAACTGCAGCAATAGGAGTATTAAAAGCAGCAGCAATTCCTCCAGCACTCCCAACAGCGACTAAGGCCTTAACTTTTTTCTTTGAAAGGTGAAATGTTCTTCCAAACACTGAGCCAATTCCACTGGTTACAGCAACAGTTGGTCCTTCTCTCCCTAATGTGATCCCCGAAGAGAGACTAAGAATTGATGTTACAAGTTTTGCTATAGTGCTTCTAAGGGAGAGTCTTCCATGATAGACGGCTAATGCAATCCTTACATTGGGGATCCCTGAACCAGAAGTAGAGGGAAAATAGCGAGTTGTTAAATAACCAGAGATACCAATACATACTCCGCCATAGAGAAAGGACTCCCAGGTAAATGAGCGGTTTGTTTTAAGAAGCTCTGTTAAAAAAAGCACTGATTTATGAATAAAGCTCGCTGTAAGACCGGCCAAAATTCCAGTAAGCAAAGTGAGAGCAAAGTAAATTTGATCTTCATGGAGTCCAAGCTTCTGAGTAAGTTTTAATGCAGAGATTTTTTTCATAGTCTTTAGAAGGGTAACTTTCTAAGAATGCTCTTCTTTTTTGTGTCTGGCCAGGCTAGATAAGTCATCATGGAAAGATTTTACAATAAAAGCAATATTGTTACTTTCACCTTGTCAAAAGGCCCACAAAGTTACATCTTGAAAGTGAGATTGGCTAAGCAATAAAGGAAATCGCCACATGTGTGGGGTGATTGGAATCATTGGCAATCCCAATGCCGCTTTTGAAGTTTACAAGGGACTTTACACCCTCCAACATAGAGGGCAGGACGCTGCGGGCATTTTATCCTACGACTTTAATTCCCAAAAATTTAGACTTGTTAAAGATACTGGACTGGTTAGTGAGGTTTTTGAAGAAGAGGCTGTAAGATCACTCACTGGAGAGATGGCCATCGGTCATAATCGCTACTCTACTGTTGGTCGTGGTGAAAAAGAAGATATTCAGCCACATCTTATGAATTACCCAATGGGTATCGGCATGGCCCATAATGGTAACCTTGTTAATTATCATAAACTAACTAAAGAGCTTAAAGAAAAGCATCAACGTCATCCACTCACAAATAATGATTTAGAAGTAATTATGAATTTATTTGCTAATCATTTAAGTTCGTTTGGTACAGAAAATATAAATTTTGAAACTCTCAAAAAATCAATTGCCAAGGTAATGGATGCTATTATTGGTGGCTATGCTGTTGTTGGAGAAATTGCTGATATTGGTTTATTTGCCTTTAGAGACCCAAAAGGAATAAGACCCCTTGTTTATGGAAGTCGAACTAATGATGATCAGTCTCAATTTACTGAAAGTCATATCTTTTGTAGTGAAACAAATACATTGGACTATCTTGGTTATAATAAAGTTTCGGATGTCGCTCCAGGTGAACTTATCTTTATTAGTAAAAGCGGAGAAGTTTTAAAAGCTAAAATAAAAAATGAAAGTGCTAGAGCGTGTATGTTTGAATGGGTTTATTTTTCTAGTGCAGAATCAATCATTGATAATAAAAGTGTGTATGAGGCGAGATTGTCTCTAGGTGAAGTTCTAGGCGATAAAGTTAGGGCCCTTATGGAATCAAAAGAGATTTCACCTGATATTGTCGCACCGGTACCTGAAACGAGTCGGTTATCAGCAATTTCCTGTGCTGAATACTTAGGTTTAACCTATAGAGAAATTTTAATAAAGAATCGATATATCCATCGCTCTTTTATTTTAAATACCGATGCAAAAAGATCAAATGCCGTTAATATGAAGCTCTCTCCAGTTGCCCACGAAATTAAAGGTAGAAAGATTCTTCTTATAGACGATAGTATTGTTAGAGGAACAACTTCAAAAAAAATCATTAAATCTTTAAGAGCCTGTGGAGCTAAAGAAATTTATTTAGCTAGTACATGCCCTCCTATAAATTATCCATGTTATTTTGGCGTAGACTTTCCTGATCAAACAAAACTAATAGCCCCGAATAAAACTATTGATGAAATAGCCGAAGTGATTGGCGTAGATAAACTTATTTATATCGATAAGAATGATTTAGCCAAAGCTTTAGGAAGAGATGATCTTTGCATGGCCTGTTTAGATGGAGATTATCCGGTGTCAGTAGAAAGTGCAGAGGACTTCGTTCAAACTCGTAAAGTAGATCGAGGAAACTAAATGAAAAAATTAGAATTACTTTACCAAGGCTCAGCTAAAAATATCTGGGGAGAAGTATCTTCATCTGAAATTACTTTTGAGTTCACTGATTATTACTCAATTTTTGATTGGGGCAGAATGCCCGATGAAATATCTGATAAAGGAAAGTCGTTGGCCATGATGGGTTCAGCATTTTTTAAATTATTAGAAGATTGTAAATTTTGGAAAGAATGGGATCTGCCTTTTAAAGATGACCAAGCACTTACAAGTCTTTATGAGAAATTCACCAATGAAGGTATTCGTACTCACTTTCTTCATTGTAATGACAATAAAATGGTTGTTGAAAGAGTAAATATAAATCAACCTGAATGGACGGGAAGCGAGTGGGATTATTCAGTTTATAAAGAAAAGCCTACTCATTCACTTGTGCCACTTGAAGTTATTTTCCGTTTTGGCCTTCCAGAAGGATCATCATTAATAGAGCGAGGTAAATCTTGCTTTGATTATCTTGCTGATCTTGGTTTAGAAAGGGCATTTGAAGGACAAGTTTTTGATATACCTCTTATTGAGTATTCTACTAAACTTGAAGATAAAGATCGTTATTTGAGAAGATCTGAGGCTAAAGAGATCGCGTGTTTAAGTAATGATGAGTTGAAGCTTTTAAGCAATACTGCTGTCCTAATTGCTTTAAGGCTTAAAGATTTTTTCAATAAAATGGGGATTGAGCTTTGGGATGGGAAATTTGAGTTTTCATTTACAAAGGAAGCAGTTGGAAGAGGGTTTAAGCTAGTTGATAGCATTGGTCCTGACGAGCTAAGACTTACTTATAATAATGTTCACCTTTCTAAGGAAACTCTAAGGCAAGCTTATCGAAACACTTCTTGGCATTTAGATATTACTCACGCTAAAAAAATCCATAAACGTTATTGGAAAAACTCTGTTTTAAATAAGCCTGAGCCTTTGGCCAAGGATTATAAAAAAGCAGTTGAAGATCTTTATCGCTATCTTTGCAATCAAATAGCAGTGAATACTAATCATGAAAAGGTTTTTGATCTAGATACAAGTCTTGATGATATTTGTAAAAGGCTTAAACGATGAAGGTTATGATTATAGGTAGTGGAGGAAGAGAGAATGCCATAGCACAAGCTATTGCAATATCTAGCAAAGTTTCTAAAGTATTCATTGTCCCAGGTCTAAAAGGGATGGATACTGAAGGTAAGATTTCTCATAAAGAACTAGATACTAAAGATCATGAAGGTCTTATTCGTTTTGCAAATGATGAAGGTATTAGTTTTACTATTGTTGGTCCTGAGCAAGCATTAACTGAAGGTATTGTTGATTCTTTTCAAGAAAATAATCTTGAAATTTATGGGCCAAGCGCAAAAGCATCAGAGCTTGAATCCTCTAAAATATTTGCTAAGAAAATTATGAAGTTAGCAAATGTTCCAACGGCAAACTATAAAGCTTTTGAAAACTTAGAGAGTGCTAACTTATATATTGATCAACAAAACACTGAAGGTTTTGTTATTAAAAAAGATGGTCTGGCTGCCGGTAAAGGTGTTGCTGTTTGCACTTCTAAAGAAATGGCTAAAGAATCTGTTCATCAGTTTATAAAAGTAGATGGTTGTAAAAAGATTTTAATTGAAGAGTTATTAGAAGGAAAAGAGATTTCCTATTTTGCTCTTTGCCATGATGAAAATTATCTAACGCTGGGACATGCTCAAGATTATAAAAGAATACGTGATAATGACAGCGGACCAAATACAGGTGGAATGGGTGCCTATGCTCCAGTACCATGGCTGAGTGAAAAAACTGAAGAGATTATAAAATCAGATATTATTGCTCCCATGCTTAAAGAAATGAAAAAACAAGGGATAGTTTTTCATGGAACTTTATTCATAGGACTTATGATAACGAAACAGGGACCCAAAGTAATAGAGTTCAATGTACGTTTTGGAGATCCAGAGACTCAGGCCATATTACCACTTATCAATGAAGACTTTGCCGTGCTGATAGAATCTGTAATTACAGGAAACTTCCAATCAAGAAGCGTAAATTTATCAGAAAAAAAATCAGTTCATTTAGTTGCAGCTGCCTATGGCTATCCAGGAACTGAAGGACTGAGCGTTCGAAAAAATGATGAAGTCGTAACTAGATTAACAAAAGCTCCTGAACAATATTTATATTACGCTGGCGTTAAAAAAGAAGGCAACAGGTTATTAACTAATGGAGGCAGAGTGCTAGGAGTAACTGCTTGTTCAGAGAGTTTTCACAAAGCAAGAGTGATGGCTTATGAAATGATGAACCATATATGTTTTGAAGGAATGCAATATAGAAAAGATATTGCAAAAGATTTATGAAAAGAGTTGCGATTTTTGCCAGTGGGTCAGGATCAAATGCCATGGCCTTATTAAAAAAAGCATCAGGTCTTTCCAATGTGGAAGTGCCGATTCTTATTTGTAATAACTTGGATGCTCCCATTATCTCTAAGGCAAGAACTCTTACAAGTGTAGTCTGCATTCCACATAACGGGATGAGTCGATTAGAGCATGAAGAAAAAATCAAGACCTATCTTAATGAATATAAAATTCAGTTTGTTTTCCTTGCGGGCTATATGAGAGTTCTAAGCCCTGACTTTATAAACTCTCGTCCACAAAAAAGTATTGTAAATATTCATCCCTCCCTTCTTCCCGATTTCCCTGGAGTTAATGGTTATAAAGATGCTTTTGAGTCTGATGCTAAAATTTCAGGAATTACGATTCATTATGTAGATGAAGGGATTGATACAGGGCCAATTATTGAACAAAGAGAGTTCTCAAAATTGGAAGGTGACAAGCTTGAAGATTTTGTAGAGAGGGGAAAATCTATCGAGAATGTTTTTTATCCAGAAGTTTTTGAAAAAATTCTAAGTGAGTAATTTATGATTAGTAGATTTGAGGTTTTAAATAAAAAAATTTCCGAAGTCACTCTACCTATTGATCACGAAATTTTAGATTTTCTTGGTTTTGATATCGAGTCTATACATGAGTCATCTGTTATTTGGGTAGAAGGAAATATTAATGACCAAAGTCTTTTGGGAAGAGAGGTTTTTAGTGATGAAATTACTGAAAATATTCATTTTCAAGATTTTCCATTAAATAAATATTTTGAAGAACCCCCTCGGTTTGTTGTAGAGGTTTCTTATTTGCCCGGTGTTACTGATAATTCAGCGAGGGCAGCTGCGCAGGCTTGTGAAATTGTGACAGGCGAGAAGGTTAGTTGCCTGACGGGGAAAAATTATTATTTGTTTGGCAATATTGATCTGGATCAAGCCACCAAGCTTTCAGAAAGTTTTTTCGCAAATACATTAATTCAAAAAATACAGATTTTTGATATAGATAGCTATGATTCACGAGATAGGTTTAATGATATTAAATTGCCTCAGGTAATACTTCCTGAATTCTCACTCTTTAAAACTTATAATCTTGAAATATCAGATTCAGACCTTTTAGAGTTGAGTCAAAATAATATTTGGGCCCTTAATTTATCTGAAATGAAAGTGATTCAAGATTATTATAATAAAGATTCAACAAAACACTTTAGAGAAAGTATTGGCCTACCAGTAGAGCCAACAGATGTTGAAATTGAAATACTGGCCCAAACATGGTCGGAGCATTGTAAACATAAAATTTTTGCATCTAATATTTCATATAGTGAAAGCTCAGAACATCCTAAAAATTTGGGAAAACTACATATAAAAAGTCTTTATAAGACATTTATAAAAGGAGCCACAAGAGAAATTGAAAAAAAGAATAATATAGATTGGCTTATCTCTGTTTTTTCAGACAATGCTGGGATAGTCCGATTCAGTGATAAGGTTGATTTAACTATTAAAGTTGAGACACATAATAGCCCCTCTGCCCTTGATCCTTATGGTGGCGCTCTCACTGGAATAGTTGGTGTTAATAGAGATATTCTAGGTGTTGGCCTAGGATCAAAACCGATTGCCAATACAAATGTTCTTTGTTTTGCGCCTTTTACTTGGCCTTCAAAAGAACAAAAAGATGAATTACCTCTAGGTCTTCATCACCCTAAAAGAATACTAAACGGTGTTCATAAAGGAATTGAAGACGGCGGAAATAAAAGTGGCATTCCAACTGTTAATGGGGCGATTTATTTTGATTATAATTATGCAGGCAAGCCTTTAGTTTACTGTGGAACAATTGGAGTCATGCCACAAAAGTCCAAAACAGGAAAAAGCCTAAGCGGTAAAAATCACAGACCAGGTGATCATATTGTTATGATTGGTGGCAGAATTGGTGTTGATGGAATTCATGGAGCAACATTTAGTTCAATGGAGCTAGATGAGACGGCTCCGGCCACAGCTGTCCAAATTGGTGATCCACTAACTCAAAGAAGAGTGACTGATTTTATGATGAAGGCCCGAGATTTAGAGCTTTATACTTCTGTAACAGATAATGGTGCTGGTGGGCTTAGCTCTAGTATTGGTGAGATGGCCGAAAAAACTAACGGTGCAAGAATTGATGTAGCTCTTGCTGAAACTAAGTACCCAGGAATTAAACCGTTTGAGTTGATTATAAGTGAATCTCAAGAAAGAATGAGCTTTGCAGTAGGCTCAGATCATTTACAAAGTTTTCTAGATTTAGCCAATGACTATAATGTTGAGGCAAGTGTCTTGGGTGAGTTTACCGATACTGGTCGTTTTGAAATTTTTTACAAAGACGATCTTGTGGGAAGTCTTGAAATGAGTTTTTTACATGAAGGGCTACCGACAATGGAGTTAACTGCACGTTTTGAAGGAGAGCAGTTTAAAAGCTTTAAAGAGGAAGATAAAACAAGTCCTGATTTAGTTTCTTCAATTAAAAAAATAATTTCATGCCCCAATGTAATGTCTAAAGAGAAATGGGTAAGACAATATGATCATGAAGTTCAAGCTTCAACTCTTATAAAACCTTTTGTGGGTAAGAATCAAAAAGGCCCTAGTGATTCTGGCGTTATTTGGCTTTATCCCCATGGTGGATCAGAAAAAGAAGCTGTCTCTATTTCTTGCGGTTTGAACCCTAGGCTTTCTTATTATGATACTTATCTTATGACCGAGTATGCAGTAGATGAAGCTGTTAGAAATTCTATTTGCCAAGGAGCAGACCTTGATAAGCTTGTCCTGATTGATAATTATTGTTGGCCTGATCCTATTGCTAAAAATTCTAATCCTGATGGGGATCATAAACTGGCCGGTCTAGTACGCTCTTGCAAGGCCCTTTATGATATTGCGACAGCCTATGGAACTCCTTTTGTAAGTGGCAAGGACAGTATGAAAAATGACTTTATTGGAAAAATGTCTGCTGGAGATAAAGTTAAAATCAGTGTTCCACCAACATTGCTAGTGACAGCAATGGGTTATATCCCTGATACAAAAAGATTAATCACAAGTAGTTTTAAAGAGGGTGATGATTGTATTGCTTTACTTGGTGAGCCTTTGGGAGGCCTTAAGTATTCTGAGTATCATAGATATTTTCAAACAGATCAATCAATTCCAGAGTATATTGATTATAAAAGACAAACTTCTCTCTATCGTAATATTTCAAAGACACTTGATATGAATTTATTAAACTCTATTCATGATATTAGCGATGGTGGGCTTATAACTTCAATTGTTGAGTCCATGATTGGAGGTGAACTGGGTGCGGAGATAATGACTAATTATAAAGATATGAATTTAACAAAATTCTTTTTTAGTGAGAGAGCTGGTCGTTTTGTTATAAGTTTTAATATGAAGAACAAAGAAAAGCTAAAAGAAATATTTGGGAGCGAGATAATTGAAATTGGTAGAGTTCTTAATGAAAGCTTTTTAGATATACCAAGTGAAGAAATCAAACTTGAGCTTTTTGAGCTTAGCTCTCTTTGGAGGTCCCATGTCAACGCCTAAGGTTCTAGTTTTAGCGGGAGATGGAATCAATTGTGAAAACGAGACTGCTCTTTGTTTTGAGAGAAGTGGTTTTAAATCAAAGATTATGACTGCTAATGACTTAGCGAAAAACCAATCAATTATCACAGATTATCAAAGTTTAGTTTTGCCTGGTGGGTTTTCTTTTGGAGATGAGCTTGGCAGTGGACGTATTCTCGCACTTAAACTTAAGTACTATCTGAAGGATCTGTTAGACGAGTTTAAAAATAAAGATAAGCTTGTGCTTGGTATTTGCAACGGTTTTCAGGTTCTTACTCAACTTGGTCTTCTTCCTGACTACGACAGAGGAAAACTTGCTAGTTTGTGCTTTAATACTGACCTTGAAAACAGAAAAAAGCCATTTGTAAATAAATGGGTAGAGTTAAAAATGAGCAGCTCTAATTCTATATGGATGCAAGGCCTTAAAGAAAATATTTGGCTCCCTGTTCGACACGGGGAAGGTCGACTGGTTTTTAAAGAAAATAGATCTGAAGAGATTGCACTTGCTCTTGAGACTAATGGACAGATTCCCCTTTACTATGAAAATGATTTTAATGGTTCTTATAAAAAAATTGCCGCTTTAAGTGATCCAAGTGGAAGAGTTCTGGGGCTTATGCCTCATCCTGAAGCAGCTTATTTTAAGGAACAACTTCCTGAGGGACATGAGAGCGCTTATGGGAAAAGATTTTTTGATAATGCAAAAGCTTATTTTAGTTAGGAATATTTATGAATAAAGAAAATATCAAAATCAAAAGAGCCTTGCTTAGTGTTTCAGACAAAGAAGAAATTGTTGAGCTCGCAAAAGTTTTAGCATCAAAAAGTGTTGAAATAATTTCAACCGGTGGTACTAAAAAAAAATTAGAAGAGGCAGGTATAAAAGTAACACCCATTGAGTCAGTTACTGGAAACCCTGAGGCTTTCGGTGGAAGAATGAAAACCATTAGTTTTCAAGTTGGAAGTGCTCTGCTCTTTAGAAGATTTAATAATCAGGACTTAAAAGACTCAAAAGCTTTAGGTATAGAGCCAATTGATCTTGTAGTTTGTAATCTTTATCCATTTGAGGATTATGTTAAAAAAGGTGAAACAAATTTAGATGTATTGATAGAGAATATTGATATAGGCGGCCCTACTATGATACGAGCTGCAGCTAAAAACTATGAGGGGGTTACTATTTTAACTAATCCCAATCAGTACAAAATTTTCTGCGAAGAATTTGAAACTAGCGGAGAAGTTAGTTTTAAAAAAAGAAAGTTTTTTTCTCTTGAGGCCTTTAGGCTTACAGCAAGTTATGATTTGATGGTAAATAATTACTTAACTCTTAACGATGATAGCAACGCCCTTGTTCCTAATATAAACCTTTTAGATTCTACAGAGCTTCGTTATGGTGAAAACTCTCATCAAAGGGCCCTTCTTTATAAAAATAATAATAAGGGAATTGCACATGCTGTAAAAATTCAGGGCAAGGATCTTTCTTATAATAACTTACTAGATGCTGATGCTGCGTGGAAGGTCGCTGGTGATGCTTCTTTAGCGCTTAAAGGAAAAACTTCTGTCTCTGTTATAAAACATCTTAATCCCTGTGGACTGGCCGTTGGAGACAACTCTCTTGAGGTTCTTGAACTTGCTTGGGCCGGTGATCCGGTTAGTGCCTTTGGTGGGATTATTGCCACTACTTGCAAAGTAACAAAGGAATTTGCAGAGTTCTTTGATAAAAAGTTTATTGAAGTTTTAATTGCACCTGATTTTGATTCAGATGCTCTAGACTATCTTTCTAAAAAGAAAAATCTTAGAGTTCTTAAGTCTCCTAATTACCAACCTAACAATGAGCAAATAGTTCGATCAATCTCTGGTGGGATGCTCATTCAAAATGAAGATGAGGGACTAGATACTGAATTTCGAATTGTTACAAAAAATAATGAAATAGAAAAAGATCATGAATTGAATCAGTTTGGAATAATGGCTGCAAAGCACTTAAAAAGTAATGCCATTGCTTTTGTTTTAAAAACTAAAGATGTGTTTCAGCTTGTAGGTGCAGGAATGGGACAACCTAATCGAATTGATTCCTTGAGAAAACTTTGTCTTCCTCGTATTCAAGAAAAATTAATAGAGCCTAATGAGCTTACAATGATCTCTGATGCATTTTTCCCTTTTGCAGATACGATTGAAGTATGTGCTAAGTTTAATATAAAAAAAATTATTCAGCCCGGTGGCAGCATTAGAGATGATGAAGTTATTAAAGCTGCAGATCAAAACAATATTTCGATGCTTTTTACCGGCCGTCGTCACTTTAGGCACTAGGAGTAGATTATGAAAATAAGTTATAAAGATGCTGGTGTTGATGTCCAAAAAGGTGATGCCTTTGTTGAGAGAATCAAATCTCTTATTGGCTCTACTTATAATGAAAATGTAAAAGCTGGAGCCGGAGGGTTTGCAGCTCTTTATGATATAGGAGATCGTTATCTTGCCAGTGGAACTGATGGAGTTGGAACAAAACTTAAAATCGCACAGGCTTTAGATATTCATGACAGTATCGGGATTGATTTAGTAGCAATGTGTGTAAACGATATTATTTGTACAGGTGCAAAGCCTTTATTTTTTTTGGATTACTTAGCAACAGGGAAACTAGATTTAAAAATAAGCGTTGATATTGTTAAAGGCATCACGCAAGGTTGTCGCGAATCTAATTGTGCTCTTATAGGCGGTGAGACTGCCGAAATGCCTGGAATGTATAATGGTAGTGAATATGATCTTGCAGGTTTTGCAGTAGGCGAAGTCACAAAAGAAAAACTTATTGATGGAAAAAATATTAAAGAGGGTGATTATATTATTGCACTTCCCTCAAGTGGTTTTCATTCCAATGGTTTTTCACTTGTAAGAAAAGTTATCAAAGATTCAGAAACAGAGCTTTTAAAACAATGCTTAACTCCTACAAAAATTTATGTAAAAGAGATTTCAGAGCTTTTAAAAACTAATAAGGTAAAAGGGCTTGCCCATATTACTGGGGGTGGTTTTAATAATATCTCTCGGATTAACTCAAAGTTTAACTATCAATTAGATGATAAATCCATCAAATCACTGACCCCAGATTTTATGAAAGAAGTTTGTGACAGAACAGGTCTTAATTTCTCTGAGTTGAAAGAAACTTTCAACATGGGAGTAGGAATGGTTGTCATATCAGAGTCCGAGGATATTGGTGGTACAGTGATTGGCCGCGTTGCAAACTTGTAAGTCCCTGAATTAAAAAGAAGCAAAATCTCTCCCAACATTTATTTTTAGGCCAACCTTGACACTCGTCTAGACGGTATTAGATTGTCCCTGGGATTAAATTAACAAAACCGCTCACATTAGTGATAACCGGAGGAAAGTATGGAAGTAAGACCTTTACAAGACAGAGTTCTCGTTAGAAGACTTGCAGAAGAAACTAAGACAGCTGCTGGGATAATTATTCCAGATAATCACGCTGAAAAACCTGCTCAAGGCGAAGTCGTATCAGTTGGGCCTGGTTACCGTAAAGACGACGGTAATTATACATCTTTAGACGTTACTAAGGGCGATAAAATTCTTTTCGGTAAATATGCTGGAACAGAAGTAAAAGTTGAAGGCGACGATTATCTAATCATGAAGGAAAGCGATATTTTAGGCGTAATTCAATAATTGAAAATAAATTTATTTTAAAAATACCGATATATAAGGAGAAAAAATATGTCAGCTAAAGAATTAAAATATTCAGATAATGCAAGGAACTTAATCCTAGAAGGTGTTAATGCTCTTGCTAATGCTGTTAAAGTAACTCTAGGACCGAAAGGTAGAAACGTTGTTATCCAAAAATCTTTTGGTGCACCTCA
>CAYGJN010000009.1:0-36300 GCA_964350135.1 uncultured Bacteriovoracaceae bacterium
CAATGATGTCTTGTAGTGGTGATCTTGCGTCTTCAGCTTAAGCTGTTTTTTTAATTACTTTTTTGATAGTAACTTTTTTCTTTTTCTTAACAACTTTCTTTTTAGCTTTTTTCTCAGCCTTAGCCTGTAAAAGCTCTAAAGCCTTCTGGGCTTGCTCATCCGAAAGAACACTCATATGGTTTTTTACTTCAAAACCGAAACCTTTTAGTTTTTCAACTAAATCAAGTGCTCCAATATCTAATGATTTTGCAACTTCAAAAATTTTAGGCATATGCCACCCCAAACTGCTCTTCTCGAGCGTTATTCTTATTTAAGCTTAAATGCTGCCAGCTCTTCTCGCAGTCTTCTTTCAGCTTCTTGAAACTTATCTTTATCATTACGTTCACTAGACTCTCCTGATCCTGATCTAATGAATCCAGGGTTAACAGGTACAGCGCTTGCGGACACAATATCTTCTTCTTCATTAGGAACAAGTTGTATTTCGCCTGCATCAGCCAAAGCATGAACTTTTTCACTTAATATTTTTGCATCTTCTTCATTCATTCCACCAGCTCTAGAAATCTCTGCTGGCTCAAGGGCCAATAAGTCAGCAACAGACATAACACCTTCATGAACAAACACCTGAGCAAGAGAATCTGTAATATTCTCAAGCTGAACAAGGTTTTCAACAGATCGTTGAATTTTTTCTTGAAGCTTAGATTTAGAAATAATGTTTACATTACAACCTGTAAGCATAGCTGCAAGCCTAACGTTTTGTCCTCGTCGACCAATGGCCAATGATAATTGATCTTCTTCAACGATCACATCCATAGTCTTATCATCATGAAGCATAATAGATGTAATTTCCGCTGGAGCAAGAGCTGATCTTGCGAAAGTCTCAACATCTTCGTTCCAATTTACAATATCAATTTTCTCGCCTTGAAGCTCATTCACAACATTTTGTACACGAGACCCTTTCATACCAACACATGCACCGACAGGGTCAATATCTTTATCAGTTGTAAAAACTGCAACTTTCGCTCTATGTCCAGGCTCTCTTGCTGCTGCTTTGATCTCAATAGTTCCATCTTGGATTTCTGGAACTTCCATTTCGAAAAGCTTAACCATAAACATTGGAGACGTTCTTGAAAGACGAATCTCAGGTCCACGGTTTGTCATTACAACTTCAGTTAAATAGGCTTGAATTCTATCTCCTGGATTAAATGACTCACCAGGAATGATCTCACGACGTGACATAATAGCATCTGCTTTACCAAGATCAATAATTACATTTCCACGCTCATATCTTCTAGCAATACCAGTAATAAGATCACCCTCTCTATGCTTGAATTCTGCAAAAAGAATTTCTCTTTCAGCATCACGAACTTTTTGAAAAATAATTTGCTTTGCTGTTTGAACAGCAACTCTAGAAAAATTAGGGTTTTCAATTCTTAACCCAACGTGATCTCCAACTTCACATTCCTCGTCTAATTCACGAGCATTACCATGAGGGATTTCAAGAATTGGATCTTTAACATCTCCATCAGCAACAACATTTTTATACTGATAAATCTCAATATCATCATCGTCTTCGTTGTAACGTGTTTCGTACTCACCTTGTATACCAAACTTCTTTCTAGCAGTTACTAGAAAAGCATGCTCAATAGCACCAATGATCACTTGTCTTTCAATGCCTCTTTCTTTACCTAAGGCCTCAATAATTCTTCCAACTTCAGAAAAATTCATAACTGTCTCCTATAGAACGGGATCACGTTGGGCGGATTTAACAATATCCAAACCAAGTTCAACTTGAGCTTGCTTCCTACTTAAAATCAAAACGTTATCTACTACATCAACAAGCTCTGCAGTAACTTTGGTCTGACCTCTAAATGGTTTAAACTCTTTTATTTCATTATCAAATTTTTTATTTAACCTAAGTGTAATTCTCTCACCTTTACTACTGATAAAATGTTCACGTGTACGAAGTTTTCTATAAACTCCAGGAGATGACACTTCTAACGTCAGTTGCGATGGCATCCAAATCTCTTCTTCTATATAAGGAGTAAGAGCACGATCAATGGTGGCGCAGTCTTCAATCTCTGCACTTCCCGTTTTAGGGTCTTGGATAAAAAGTCTCAAAGTATGATTTCCAACGATATAACTCATATCATAAAGCTCTAAATTATTTTCGCTTACCACTTTGGTACATAGTTCAAAGAATTTTTTTTCAATACCTAAACGTTCGATTTCTAATTCCATAAGCAATAAAAAAGGGTGGGACCCTGAAAAAGAGCTCCACCCTATATCTCAAAAACACTTAATGTGAGAATAATAAGGTACCTTCAGCAAGCTGAAAGTGTGTAGAATTTAATGAAAATTGCTTGAATTGTCAAAGGAAGCAAGTGCTTTACGCATTGTCCAAGCGTCCTTACTATCACCATAAAACTTAGGATATTTTCTCATTTTCTCAAATCCATGCTTTAGATAAAACTCAAATGCCGCTTTATTGGCAGTTGATACTTCAAGTAGGACCTCTTCAACACCTAACTCTATAAGCTTTTTTAATGAATAAAGAAGAACTCTGCTTCCATCACCTTCTCTTTTATTAATGGCCACGATTTTTAATAGCTCAGCCCTAGGCTCATAGGCAACGGCCAAAAATAAAGCAAAGCCTATAATTTCACCTTGATCATTTTTAGTATAGAAAAGCCTATAGGCTCCACCTGTAGAACTCTCTAGGTCTTCCCATTGCTGATCACTCCAGGGATACGGAAAATGATCCTTATCAATGGATGAAAAAGACTTAAGTGGAGTATTTAGTCCCCATCTAAACTCTTCCATTAAACAGGTGAGCTTAGATCAATATTACCAAGTGAGTCAACGCTCGTATTTGCCTCTCTATTAAAGCGAATATTTACGTGTGGATTAAAGGCGTATCCATCTTTACCACGAATAATATACTTACGCTTCTCAGTCTTAGGCTCAATAAGTTTTCTCAAGCGAGAAATACTTGTATAAATAAGCTTGTCATGAATAAGCGGATTATACTCATCTTTCCAAATCAATTTAGATAATTGATCCTTATCAAAGCAAGCACCAGGATTTTTTGCTAATAAGAAAAGAATCTCTAAAAGAACAAAGCGATGTTTGAAATCAATTGTTCCAAGAGTTCTTTCATGAACCATTCTATTATTTCTATCTAAATAAAGATCAACATTAGAGTCATTTACATCACTTATCTCTGATCTAATTAATCTATCAAGACGAACAAATGCTGTAGGATCGATAGATGAAATTGCTATTTCAAAAAAAGTTAGTGCCTGATTGTATTTACCCATTTTCTTGAAGATAGTTCCTCTGCCAAGAAGGATATAAGCATAAAGGTTCCAACAAGACTTACTCATAAGATGAGCATTAGCTGCATCATAAAATTTTGTGGCCTTGTCAAAATCATTAAGCTCAGCATAGATATTTCCATAAAGAAGATTCATAGTCCCCTTTAAGTATGTCTTTCCTAGGATTTTTAAAAGCTCACCAAGTTGCCCAAGGTAATCAAGAGATTTTTCAAAATTCTTTGTTTGAAAACTTCCTGAAGCAAGTGCATATAGTGATTTCGCAAGCACATCTGGTTCATTTTCTGAACGAGCTTTATTAATGGCCATGTCAAAACTTTGAAAAGCTTCCTGAAATTGACCTCTGTAAGTTTTTACAATTCCAGCATTGTAGAAAACTTCCGAATTAAGTGAACCAAATTCTTTCATAGCACGGTCAACAATAAACTCAGAACGACGTATATAATGGTCTGTACGATCACTATCAAGCATCTCTGATGAGGTTCTTACTAGAAAACCAAGAACTTTGAATTCAAAAAAGAAATCTTTTGTTTCATAACAAAGGTCTAGTGCTTTCCCAAAATAATCTCTTGCCCTTTTTAAATCACTTTTGTCGTAATAGATTTTTCCCAGTCTATAATAAGCTTCCCCACGCTCTCTTCTTTCTTCTTCACTCATGGAACGAAGATCTTCAGGTACTTTTTGAACAATACCTTTCATAAGGATTTCTTGAGTGTGGTTTGTGTTGGTTTGATCCATTTGCGCCAGTCTCCTGTTTATTACCTAGGATTAAGTCAATCCCATATGTTTAATACAATTAACGCAAGGCTTTGGAAAGATAAATCTTACAGTTTGTAACACCTGGTGAGAAATGCGCCTAAGCCACTGAAATCAAAGAGAGTTATTAAGGAAAATATCATTATTTTTTACAAAAAACTTACAAAACCGTCAATGAATGTCAGAACTATGGGCCTCCCTGCATAAAGCATCTTATAATCATTCTAATGCTTTAGGGGACTCCAATGAAAAATGTTTTGTTTATTACTGGCGGCAAAGGCGAAGAACGAGAAGTCACTCTTAGAAGTGCAGTGTTTTTAAAGTCAAAACTTAGTCCAGAAAGTTTTAATATTTTCCATATTGAAATTGCTGAAGATGGAAGTTGGAATTTAGACGGCTCTCCATGTGTCCTAGGCTTTAAAGGACTTTTGCAAACTAAGTCTGGAGAAGTTCAAATTGATTATGCCATTGGCTATATTCACGGAGCACCTGGAGAAACAGGACAAATTATAGGCATGTTTGAAACTTTAGAGATCCCTTTTCTTGGGCCATCAAGTGAGTCTAGTATTTTATGCTTTAACAAAATTAGTACAAAACTTTGGCTTGAAAAAGTTGAAGTGCCTGTAACACCTTACGCAGTTATTATTGATCAATGTGAAGAGCAGGTTCTAAAGGCCAAAACTTTTTTAAAAGAACATAAAGATATTTTTCTTAAGGCCAGCAATCAAGGATCTTCCATTGGTTGTTACCACGTTCAAAATGATGAAGAACTTGAAAAAGGCTTGAGCAATGCCTTTAAGCTTTCTCCTTATGTTCTTCTTGAAAAAACTATTAAAGGCAGAGAGCTTGAAGTTTCAGCCTACGAGTATCAAGGAAGATTATATATTAGCTACCCGGGAGAAGTAACTCCGCCAGAGGGTGGGTTTTATGATTATCATGAAAAATATCATAGTGAATCTCAAAGCAAGCTTAGTATAAAGGCCCAAAACTTAGATGAATCAGATGTCACAAGAATAAAAGAGTTATCTACTCGAGCTTTTAGAGGCCTAAAAATCAAAGATCTTTCAAGGATTGATTTCTTTCTCTGTAAAACTGGTGAAATTTATTTAAATGAGATAAACACCTTTCCAGGCCTTACAGAGATCTCCATGTTTCCCAAAATGATGGAAAGCGAAGGTCTTGCATTTGAAGAGTTTTTAAAAGACCGAATAAAATGATCAGAAAATAGTTCTCTAGACATTTATTTCCCCTAAGTAAACTTATCGTCAGTTTTTTCCAAAAGTTGACTAAAACTCCGATAAGTAGATGATGAGTGCTTTTAAACTATTTGAACAATCATATCTTCCAAGTCAGCTGACCCCCATAGGTCTTAAGGAACTTACGTTCTTAAAAATTAGCCCATGTGATGTTTGGGTTTTTGAAAATGGCGAGTTCAGTGTTGAGCTAAAGGCTAAAGAAGATATTACTAAAAATACTTTAAGAAGCCTTGTTGCTAGACAAATTTTTTTGGTTTTTGTGGCCAATGAAAATCTCACTCTCTTTCAAGAACAACAACAAAGAAATCTAAGAATTGTAACAAGGGGTCTTTCTATTGGGGACTCTCTTCAAAATGCGAAAAAACAAATGTCTCTTCTCTCTGTTAATATGGGTTATCTCTATAAAGACCCAGTAAATGACCAGGCCCTTGATTTACAATTTCAAAGCGCAAAAAACTTAGCGCATTTTTGCATGGATAACCATCGAGCATTGCCTCAGCTTTTTGCAGCATTTGCTAATCAAAGGTATCACTACACTCTTGCACAACCTTTACTCTCATCATTTTTGCTTGCTGCTTTTTTAAAGTTCTCAAAACATTTTTCAACAAAAGAAATTGAGACACTTTTTTTAGCAAGTTATTTTAAAGATATTGGAATGTCCCTTCTTCCAAATGAAACTTATGACAAAACTGAACTAAGTGCTAAAGAGACTAGACTTGTAAAAAATCATACTCAGCATTCAATTGATTTATTACAGGGTAGAGTCCCTCTAAATCCAAATTACCTTCATATTATTGGAAATCATCATACCCATTCACTTATTAAGTCGGTGGAGGAAGATAGACACGATATGGTTGAGGGAATTGAGACACTATTAGTTGTTATGATGGATATGTTAGCTGCTATGATTTCTCCCCGCCCTTACAGAGAAGGCATGAGCGTTTATGCAGCTCTTGAAAAACTAAAAGTACTTTACGCAACTACTCACCCAAAAGAGTTTAAATACTTAATCTATTTCATTCAAAAGTTTTTTGGTCAGTTTTAAAATTCCAAAGTCTTTAAAAAATGTCTTTTCAAAGTGTTAGAAATTCTTAAAAATATAAGTATATGGTTTTACAGGGATTGTAGGACCACTGATTGAGTCATCCAAGGAGGGAGATCATGGCATTACCGGAAGCAAGTCCACTAACTGGAATTTTCCAAGAAGAAACAGTTATTATTGACTTTGGTGAACATGAAGGAAAATCAGTTCTCGAAGTATCTGATACACACCCGGCCTTTTATCAACGCATGATAGAAGCTAAAGAAGAAAAAGATTGTGAGTTTAGTATTAGAAGAGGTTTTGGAAAAAACTTTCTTCTAAGTATGAATGTTACTGTTCAAGAGACAAGGGCCTGAATCAGTATCTTGTATCTGTTTCAGTATCTAGTTCTAGAAACTAGATCTTTCCTTCTTCTTTTAATTTTTCAATATGAGAATTAATATTACAAAGGGCCAACGGTATAAGCTTTTTATGGAGTCTTGGATAAATAATACTTAAGGCCTCATCTGCCGTTTTACCTTCTTTGATTACTTCTAACACCTGCTTTTCTCTTAACACTCTATGCTCTAATGCTTGCTCTAAATAATAAGCGCTCCCAAGAGCAATTCCATGAGATGGAATAATAACCTTAGGGTTTAAAGCAATACATCTTTTAAGACTGTTAAAGTATTTTTTCATATTGCCCTCAGGAGGGGCTATTACAACTGTTCCCAGGCCTTGAATAAGATCTCCTACAATAATCCAAGTATAATCCTGCGAGGCAAGTGCAAGTTGTCCCTCATCATGTCCAGGGACTTCTAAAACAAGAATCTTTCTTGTAAGCCACTCGCCTACTACGTCCCCTTCTTTAATAAGCTTATGAGATATTCCTTCAAAATAATCCTCACCTAAATCATTTTTTAACTCTTTTGCAGTATAAGAACTTGTCATTATTGGAAGCCCTAGATCAAGAGCAATCTCTCTAGCATATTCTCTATGGTCAGGATGATGATGAGTTAACAGGATTGCTCTTAAAGTTTTAGTTTTAAGATAAAGCATTAACTCTTTTAAGGTCGCTCCATCTTTGGGAGAAGGATCAACCAAAACTCCATCTATAATAAATGCATTTGTCGTAGTTGCTGGAGGAAGTGTATTAGAAGGAATAGGTAAAATAAAAAGATCATTCAAGGGAGCTATTTCATAAAATGGTTTTTCAAACTCTTTGACTAATGAAATAAATACTTCTTCAGGGTCAGCTCTCTTAGCAAGGGCCTCAATAATAGTTTTTACAGGAGGAACTAAAAGAAGATTTCCTTTTTCATATTCTTGTAAAAAAAATAATGAGCTATTCCAACTTCCTGACTCCAACTCTCTTTTATCAATTTTAAGATTAGGTCTATGAGAAAGCTCTATAATCAAAGTTGTATTTAAAAAACGCCTGGGATTAAAACTAGGGGTAAGAAATTTACCAAGATTTTTAACAACTAATATTTTTTCAGTTAAAAGATCAATGCCGAGTTCTTCCTGGACTTCTCTTACAGCCCCTCCCCAAATAGAAGGTTCAATAGCAAAAGAATTCTCTTGCATGTCCGAAGCTTCAATTTTTCCTCCGGGAAAAGCGTCGTAGCCGCTAAATGCTCTAAGGTTTTTACGTCGCTTAACCAGAACAATTTCTTGTTTATAACAAAGAACAACGGCCACTGACTCTTTTAACACTTTGCAACTTCCTTTAAATCAAACATATATCATTGTCCAAACCTGCCTGACAGGTTAGGTTATTACCATGATTTTATAAGGAGTCTATCATGAGTCAAAACAATAATCCCCTTGGTATTTCAGGAATTGACCACCTGGAGTTCACTGTTGATAATTTTAACTCACCTACCAGAGAGCTTTTTTATCGTTATGGTTTTTCTAAAACCTATGAAAATGCAACAAAAGATAAAGAGTTATTCTCTCAAGGACAAATTAGATTTCTTCTAACTAAATCAAACGAAGGTCAATCAAGAAACTATTTTAAGGCACATGGTGAAGGAGTTTCTAAAATCTCTTTTTCTGTTGAAAATGCTGAACATGCAATAACTGAAGCAACGAAAAGAGGAGCAAAGGCCATAACAGACCTTGAAACAATCGAGTCCGAACATGGTGTTTTTAGAACCGCGAGCATACAGGGTTTTGGAGATGTTATTAATGAGTTCGTTGAAAGACCTAACTCTTATTTCAGATCAGATTTTAAAAAGCTTGAAAATGATAATGATGCAAAAATTCTTAAAAATAGAGTAAGTAGAATTGATCATCTTACCAATAATGTACCCAAGGGTGAGATGGAACATTGGGTAAACTTTTATGAAAGTATTTATGGCTTTAAACAAACCCGCTATTTTGATATCAAAGGGGCCAAAACAGGTCTTCAATCAAAAGTTGTTCAATTAGAAAATAACTCCGTTATTATTCCAATCAACGAACCTGAAGCAGAAAATGGAAAATCTCAAATTCAAGAGTTTCTAGATCTTCACAAAGGAGCTGGTGTTCAACATATTGCTCTTATGACAGCAGACATTATAAGCACTATAGGAGAGCTCAGAGAGCGCAATATAAAATTTTTAGATGTTCCTGATACTTATTATGAAGATCTCCCTAATCGTCCATTTAAAATCACTGAAGATATTCCAACTCTTAATAATTTAAGACTTTTAGCTGACGGTGATGCCGAAGGATACTTGCTACAAATTTTTACTGAGACACAAATAGGACCAGCTTTTTTTGAGTTTATTCAAAGAAAAAATCATTGGGGCTTTGGAGAAGGAAACTTCCAAGCTTTATTTGATGCTATTGAAAGAGACCAAATAAAGCGTGGATATCTTAAATAATTTTTTTATGGAGTAAAACCAGAGTGCCTAATTATCAGACACTCTAATAAAAATTATTTATTGAATACGACAAGATATTTTAACAGGTACATGATCAGAAAATGTTTTCACTATAAGATCTGGATAATACTTAGCATTTCCTGACAGTGCCATTCCCCTATCTACAAGTTTTTCAGCAAAACTCTTAACAAGATCATCTTCTTTTTCGATCATGAATTTTTTGAGAACTTTTTCTTTTTGACCTTCAACCCTTAGAGTCTCTCGCCTTGGAGTAATAAACTCTTTCCAAATAGCATCAACGCCTTCCTGGGTTTGATTTACATATTTATTCTGCATGTACTTATAGATATAATAATTTTGATCGATGGCCATAACATCTATAATACTTGCCTTTACTGTTCCATCGTTTTGTACACATTCTTTGACATGATTAGGATTAAAAACAAAATGATCATAATTGCTGGCATAGCCATTTTCAGAGTCAATAGATGTCTTCTCATCTATATAAACCTCTCCACCAGGAAATTTTTCAAGAGCCTCTTCCCAGTGAGGATTATCTTTTTCAAGATTAAAATCTGCCACATAAATGACTTTTTGATCGTAAGCTGTTTTTAGATAATCAACAAGCTCAAGAGTCAGCCTCACCTCTGCCCAACGTGCAAAATTGGTCTTAGTCACACCTTTATATGCCTTAATTTGATCATAGCTTGAAAGCTTGTCAAAAGCCGGTGAGATAACCTCTGCTTGTAATTGAGGATCACTTGGTGATGTAAAAACTACATGAGAAGCTACCATTGTAAACTCAAAATCTAAACTTTTAAAAGAAGCAATAAAAGGTCTCCTTGAGAAGGCCTTAGATTTTTCTTTAGAGTTTGCAATATAAATCTCGTCATCTTTTCTTTCTTTTTCAATAGCTTTCTTAGATTTTTTCACTCCATTTTTATAAAAAAGATCCACATCATAGAAAAATGGGATACACCCAAAAAGATTTCCTTTTCTTTCAACTTTCTCAAGAGAACAAAAATCATTAATCGTTGGTCTAACCTTGCTGGCCCTATAGTAAAAACCAACAAACTCTTTTTGATCAGAGGGTTTAGCAGACTCCGCTCTGGGCGAAAGTATCAAGGCCCAAGAATCATCAAGCTTTCTAAGTTTATTCAAGATTTCTACATAGCCTGGAATATAATATGCCGCTTTTGCTTTTTTAATATCTTCTTTTGTGGTTTTAATTTCTGAAAGAGAAATTTTCCCTGAGTCTATCAAAGCTTGCTTTTCTAATATAAACTCATGTAGCCCATTATTAATTTTATACTCATCCATAGTTACTGGAATAAGCTCAATGCCTGCTAACACATCAAATTCAGTATTGATAACTTTTGCAACAAGATCTAAATCTTTGAACCTAGTCTTTCCATTCATTGGATGAAGCATATTAAAACCACCAAGTCTGACTTGAGGGTTAACTTTCCCACTTTTGATTCTTTCTCTCAGCTTTGGAACGCTATACTTTGAAGTATAAGCTGTAGAGTTATAATGATGATAGTTATAATGACACTCCACCTGGTATGGGTTCTCCAGATTTTTTACATGATAGTCACTAATACTAATACATTGCTCTCTGAAAGTTTGGTTATAATATTCAATACGACAATCTGACTTATCAAAGGCCATATCCTCATCATTAGAACAATTAAGCTCTGCATTTTGAGCAAAGACATTAAACGAGAAGAAAATAGAAATTAATAAAAATAATTGCAAACTGCAGCTCCTTATTAAAACCCATCCATAGTGTTTCAGGCTATGTATCAAACCATATTGCGAGTAAAACACATCATCTTTTGTAATTTTTATAGGTTTTTAAGAGGAAATCTAAATAAAAAATGTCTCAAAATTTTGAAATTAGGCACTTAAGATAAAAGGCTCTCCATTCGGAGAGCCTTAGAAATATCGTGTTAAGTCTTATTAACCGATTAAAGAAAGAGCATTTTGAGACTTCAGGTTGGCCTGGGCAAGTACTGCAGTACCAGATTGCTGAAGAATACTCAGTGTAGCATTTCTCGCTGTTTCAGAAGCGTAGTCCGTGTCTCTAATACGAGAGTTGGCAGCGGCCTGATTTTCAGCAGAAATCTGCAAGTTATTGATCGTAGAAGTAAGTCTGTTTTGAACAGCACCTAGCTCTGCACGCTGACCTGATACAGACTGAATCGCCTTATCAAGAGCGTCAAGACCTGTTTGAGCACCGTCTTTAGTTCCTATTTCTAGACCTTCAATTGCTAGTCCATCTGAAGTTGAATTAATTAGAGCTGCATTGTATGCAATTCTATCTTCAAACTCATTATTGTTAATACCAATCTGAATGTCATACTTATCGCCTGTTCCATTAAGCAGCTTCTTACCGTTAAACTCAGTCACGGCAGAAATTCTGTTAACTTCCTTTTTAAGGTTTTGGAACTCTAGATCAGTAAACCCTCTTTCTACATCTGATACAGTATCTGATGCTGATTGGATTGATAGCTCTCTAAGTCTAATAAGGATGTTAGACACTTCATTCAAACCACCCTCTGCAGTTTGAATTAGTGAAATACCATCGTTAGCATTTCTTTCTGCTTGTCTAGTAGACCTAATGGCAGCCTTCAATTTTTCACTAATTGCGAGACCGGCAGCATCGTCAGCAGCTTTAGTAATACGTGAACCAGAAGACAATTTATCAAGGGTGTCACCTTGCTGTCTATTCACGTTCCCTAATGTTCGCTGAGCTGCCAATGAAGAAACATTGGTGTTAATACGAAAACCCATAACGGAACCTCCCTTGGTTATTAAATCCGTTCTGGAATCAATCTCTCTAAACCTTGATAGATTGCAAGCTTCCGTGCCTGTTAAAAAATGTAAAACGCTTCACTTAAAATGCGTTCACAGGCTCATCGGAGGCGGTATTTTTTTCTTTAGGAAATTTGTTCTGGATTCTTTAACTATTTGTTAAAAATGCCTTGGGCCTTTAAAAGCTCTTTAAATTTTGACAATAACCCTAGGTCATAATTACCCAACTGATTAACTTGGATGTCTTGAAGTGCATCCTTATGAGTAATATTTAACATTGTAACCATTCGATCATAACAACAAGTTAGTGACATAATCTCTTGTTCTACAGAGAGTCTTTGCAGTCCTTCTGGAAAGCCTTCTCCTGAGCTCTTTTCTTCGTGAGTTGAAATAAGCGCTAGAATACTTGAATTAATATGCTCTTTGTCTTGAAGCATTTCAACTGCAAGGCTTGGATGCTTAGTGTAGACCTTCCACTCTTGCTGCGTAAAATCACCATAAGGCCTAAAAAAAAGCTTTTGATGTTCTTCACTCATCTTAATCCATGCCAAGTCATGCATCATTCCAGCAACACCTAAGTCATGAACTTTGGCCTGATCAAAACTATACATCTCTGCAAGTTTTACGTTTAAAAAAGCAACACTTACTGAGTGTTTCACTATGGGATCTGATTCAGACGCCAGAACTTTTCTATAGAGATCCCCAAGAATTTTAGGATTGTTTTGAATAATATCAATCATTCCCTCAATTGCTTTTTCTGTATTTTTAAATACTTTGATGCTTTGATAGTCCTCATGCAAGTCCTCAACGGCTGAAGAGGCAACCCCTTGGACCATATCTGCCTTTTCCTCATTAGAAACAGTTTTGTCACAGGAGATTTCTTTTAAAGAATTATCAAGAAAAGCTTGATACTTTACTTCATCCTCACCATTAATAAAAAGCTGTCTAACCTTTTTCTCTTTTAGCTTTGAAAGCCTATCTCTTTGAATATCATCACCATTTTTAATATAAAGAACATAGCGACTTTTTAGATTAATATAAATATCAAAATCATAGGGGTACTGGGCCCTAAGAGTAGAAAGCCTGATGGGTACATAACTCATTTTTATTTATTTCCGTCTTGTTAATTTATAGTAATTTTAACTCTAGATTAAGATTCCTTAAAGTCTTAACATCTAATCACAATATCCGAGGATAAAAGTTTTCACTCTGAATATAACTTATTTACTCAAGTTTAGAATAATCAAAAAATTCTCTTAATTTCCGATAAATAGCCGTATGGCAGAAACTAAAAGTAAAGACATTGAAAAAGATGATGGAGCAGAAGAAGCAAAGAGCAACACAAAGCCTCTTATTTTTATGCACCCACTTTCTGATACTCTAAAAAAACTCATGGAGTCTTTCCAGGATCAAGACCATATTGAGATTTTTGAAGTAGACCTTTTAAAAGAGGCTATCCAATTGTTTACAACCATGGCTCCAGCCGTAGTTATCTCAAGTGATCCAAGAAAAGTTTTACAGTTCCAAGCAGTAAATAAACGTGCCATAGCAAAAACATCATCAAAAAATATTTTACTAACACCTAAGAAACTTTCAATGAAAGCTGAAAGAAAATTTGATCAGCTAGGTGTGAGTGATATTATTATGGAGCCTATTCCTCCAAAGACTCTTTTTTATAAAATTAATCTTCTCATGAAGTCTTTACCTAAGAAAAAAACAGAAGGTGAAGATGATTATGAAATGAAAGAAGGGATGCATGCAGAGGAAGAAGAGCAAGGAGATACTAATCTTAAACTTAAAAACAAGGGTGGCAAAGAAGGAGACCTTGGTGGATATTTAGAAGGAAAACTTTCAAAGAAAGAGGAAGAGGAAAAAGAAAAGAAGGTTAACTATAATAAGATAGATGATGTTTTAAGTAGCAAGAAAAAAAATAATGATCTAAAAAATAGCGAACAAGTTGAAGATCTTGGTGGCTTCATGGAGGGTAAGGGCGAAGGTCAGATGGAAGACTTGGCCGGAAACTTCAAACTTGACTCTAATGGTAGCGAAGAAAAGAAAAAACAGAGTGAGCTTAAATATAATGGCGAAGCAGAAAAAAAGAAAGATCAATCCAACTTACAAGCAAAACTTAATAATTTAGAAGATCCTGAGCTAGCAGACCCTAAAGGAAAAACTAACCTTGAACTTGATGATGATATGGAGGATCCAAACCTTTTTGCAAATACACAAGATGCACCAGAATTAGCTGATCCAAAGGAAAAAACGAACCTCGACCTTGAAGATGATATGGAAGATCCAAACCTCTTCACAAATACAAGTGAGGCACCTGAGAAAAAAGATCCTAAAGCTAAAACTAATCTAAACCTTGAAGAGGATATTGATCCAAAGCTTAAAGCTCCTAAAGCATTAGAGAAGCCGCAAGAAGAAAGAAAAGGAAAAACAGATCTTAAACTTGAAGAAGATATAATTGATCCAGAGCTTTCAATGAATGAGCTTACAGATCTTCCAGAAAAAGAAAAAAAGAAAAAAACAGATCTCAAGCTTGAAGAAGATATAGATGATCCACAACTAAGCTTGAGCCAAGAACAAAAGAAGAAGCCTGATTTTAATAATAAAGGTAAAGGTCAAACTGATCAAATAGATGATATTGGCGCAGGAACAGGATCAACAGATAAACTAGATCAAAAAGACCTTGCTGGTAAAGGCTCAAAAGAAGAGTTTAAAAAAGAAGACCCTTCCAAAGGAAAGTTTGGAGAGCAACTTCAACAAGACCCCCTTGCCGGTAAAGGTGGCCGTGATGAGCTTGATCAAGGACCTCAGGTTGGAAAATTAACACCTGAACAAAAGAAAAAAGAAGAATTAAAAAAGAAACAACAAGCAATAGCAGAAAAAGAAAAGAAAGGCCCTGAATGGGCCAAGATGAACGAACAAAAACAAAAAGAAAATAATAAGGCACTTAATCAAGCTGATGATATTGATAAATATATGAGATCTGAAAGTGCCAAGCTTGAAAAGAAAGAAAAAGAGCCTCCCAAAGATAGAGAGGCTGCATTAAGAGAACCAGAAGAGTTAAAAAAGAAAAAAGCAGATGAGCTCAACGTTGAAGAAGACTGGGATTTTGAAAAAGGAGAAGGCCCTCAAGAGTTTGAGGACTTCGTACCTGAAGAAAATGAAGGTCCTAAGTACGCTCAAAAAGAAGATCTTGGTGAACAAACTATCGATTATGCTGCAATTAAAAAAGCCTATGCAGAAGGTACCAGTGGAGATGATGCCTTTAAAGACATAAAGGCTGGAAGTGGAGAAAAACAACCATATACTTTTGAGTCTGGTGAAGGCAGTAAAAAAGAGCATTATTATAAAGATGAAGATGGTGTTGTAAGAGCAAGTGATGATAAAAAAGAAGAACAAAAAATCTATCACCCTGATTCAAAGGGTGTTGAGCATATGATTAAGCTATTAGATAATTACAGAAAGAAGAAGCATGACTTTGTTGATACCGTATCATCAATCGCCCAAACTCTTTATGACCAAAAAGAAGGCTTTGCAAGTTTCTATTATAAAAAAGGTGAAGCTCTAGAGAGTTTTTTCAGTTTCCATGAAAAAATATCAAATGATAAAGGCAACCCTGATATTTTCGAAAATTGGACTCAACTTCTTAGTGAGAATAGAGAGAAATGGAGCGAAGATAAGCTACCCCACTGGAAAGACCATACTTTCCAAGAAGAAACAAATTATTATTTCTTTCCTTATTATGAAGGACTTAATTTTATTGGTATGGCCGTAGTTACATTTAATAAAAGTTGTGAAGAAAGTGATGGTCCCTTTGTAGAAACCCTGCTAGAGACAGCAAGAGGGATTTATTTAAACCGCTACCATGAAGACGGTGGCCTTATAGAGTACTCCAGAGGGCCAAAGGAAAGCTCACCTGATAAGCAAGAAGAAAAAAAATCAAAGGAAGGTGAAGTTAAAAAAGGACTTTTTGGAAAAATGTTCAAAAAGAAGGCAAGCTAAATGAAAAAAAATCAAGGTTATTTTTTAATTAGCAGAAAACATCTTCCTGATAATCATATATCATTTCCTTTTGATATTTTTCTTTATAGCAGTAAAAACGATACTTACAGTCTTTTCCTAAGAGGAAACTCACCGCTCAACAAAGAAAGAAAAGAGATTCTTGATATCTGCGTTGATCGAGGTGCTATTATTGCAATCAAAATTGATCAACGTAAAACTTTTCTTTATTCCTGTGATTTAACTGAAAAAGATCTTGAAGTTCACGAAAATAAAGAAATCGAAGAACTTAATGTCCTTATGGCCCGTGTTGACAACGTTGAGAATGCTGAAAAATTTGAAAACACCAATCAAGACTTTGATTTAAATAATGAGATTGTTAAGGCCTTTGATATAGATGACTTTATGCCTATTATTAATCAAGTAAAAAAAGAGATCTCTCTTTTCCCCCTTACTGTTTCACATACAGTGAGTCTTGCTAAAGACCTTAGTCAAAAATTAATGATTGCAGATAACAGAACGAACCGGATTGTTACATTAAGTTATTTACTTGCTAAGACCAATGGCTTCTCAGGAGCAGAGCAATTAGGAGACTTGGTTGTTGCTGCATTTTTACATGAAATAGGCACTACACAAGTTGATGCTTACCTAACAAGCATGCCTAGTCTTGAGCTTTTTGATAAAGAACGAAACACCTTTATGAAGAGAACTGCTCTTACTCAACACTTAATTCGCAAATGTGGTATCGATATAAGTGATAAGGCCATGAAGATAATTTTAGAGCATACAGAAAGGGCCGACGGATCTGGATATCCGAATATGAAAAAACACCATAGTATTGTTGGTGGTGCTCTCATTTTGGGAATAGTAAATCATCTTATACGATTTAGTGAAGGTGCCATAACAGGTAAAGAAATGAAAATGAGTCGTCTTCTTAAAATATTTGAAAAAGGTGATATGATGCCTGGCCTAGAATATGAATTTGGAGATAAAAATAAAGAAAATGTAGTATACTTATGGGCGGAACGACAAAGAAAAGCTGATGAAGCTGCTTAATAGATAAAGATTGAGGAATAAAAATGGGTTTAAAAGCCAGTATGAAAATTCTTATCATTGATAATACTGCAAGTATGAGAAAAGTTGTTAAGAGTATGCTTAACCAAATGGGCTTTAAGAATATCCATGAAGCTGATGATGGAGCAACTGCATGGCCTTTAATTGAAGAAGGACAAAAATCTAATGAACCAGTTGAGTTTATTATATCAGACTGGAATATGCCAAAAATGAACGGCCTCGATCTTCTAAAAAAAATAAGAGAATCTGAAGATTTCAAAAAACTTCCTTTTCTAATGATTGCTGGAGAAGCCGAACAGGGAAATGTTGTTATCGCTGTAAAGGCAGGTGTCACAAACTTTATAGTTAAACCATTTTCTGCAGAAACTCTTAAAGAAAAAATTGGAAAAATATTTAATAAATAATTTGTCTCTTTAATTATGTCTATAGAACAATCTCTTACAGAGCGACTCTTAGAACTAGAGAGTACCCTAGAAAGTCTTGAAGAAAACTCTGAAAATAACTCAAAGTTTGAAGAATTTCACAGTTCTCTTTTAAAGCTAGAGAGTCATAAATTAATTCAAAATTCACAGAAGATTTTAAAATACTGCCAAATGGGAAAACTCATTAGCAAAAAATCCATTGAATCAACAGATGCTCAACTTAGAAAAATTGTCATAGCAGTCTTGTTTGACTGTATTGATTTATTAAAAAAGATGCTCTCTAATCTACAAAATGGCTCAGGTGAAGATCTTGTAAAGTATAATAACGATGCCTTTGCAACTAGACTCAAATGGTTATCAGAGAAATTTAAAACTAAAGAGATACCTGAAAAAAATGAAGAAGACGATATAGAGGCTATTATGCGAAGCCTGGATCTGTAGCCAATAAAGCCTTTAACTCCAAACAATATACGGTAAAGAGCGACTCCCCTTCCATGACTGAAGCGTAACATCTATATGTTCAAATTTATGCTCTGGTTTTTTCTTTTCAGGGTAGATATCAATTTGAGCATAAGTAAGATTAATTGCAGATTGATTTTTTGAAAAATCTAAGTTAACATTTTTCATCCAAGTTCCAGTATTAACAAAAATACTTCCGTCTGCATAAGTCTTATAAGTGGCTTCATGAGTATGTCCAACGATCAAGGCCTTTACATCATTATCATAAAAAAATGATCTGGTTAAAGTTTCATAATTTTTAAATAATTGAAGCTCTCTTTTAACTCTTTTAAGAAACTCTTTAATATTAACCTTATTTTGATAGATCTCAAGAAATCTAACCATTACAAAATAATAAACATTTGCAAATATAAATCTTAATGTAAAAAGTGTATCAAAAATTAGACCACTGATAAGAAAATGCTTAATCGGCCTTATTTGATTTATATAATCCCTCTCCTCTTTGTACTTATTAACAACTCTCATCACATAATAAGAACCCCAAGGAGGAATGAAATAAGATTTACCAGACCCTGATTTAATGACAGAGCGGTCAATTTCAAAATCATGGGCCATCTCATACTGATGCCCATGTTTAATAACAACACCCTCGACAGGAATATAAGTATCCGTTAGATGAAACCGAACTCGCTCTCTAACTTTTTCATCAAAATATGAAATAAATCCTTCCCTAACTTTCTCAAGCACGAGTTCGCCATCGTGGTTTCCAATAATATAGACTATAGATTTATTTTTAATTTCAATAAATTTAGAAAGTGCACTAAAAACTTCAGGGTGAGCATCTTTTATCAGCTCTAACTTTTTAAGAGATGCATCTTCACTCCAAAATTCATCATCAAAAAATGAGACAAAAGGAACGGCAAGAAAATCGAGAAAATCTCCATTAATAATAAGTTCAACTTCTCTATTTGAGTATTCACCACTTGAATAAAAGTCTAGAAACTCTACAAGCTCTTTATCATGATGAAAGTCTTCCAAGAAGTTTCTCTTTCCATGAATATAAGCTCCCGCTCCTAAATGAAGGTCAGAGATAACAATAATTGTTTTATTGGCCTTATTTCTCTGGAGGAATCTCATAGGATTTCCCTCCTACAATAAGCTCAGCTTCTTGAAAGGCTGGGGCCATGGGGATAAAGTAGATTTTTTTACCCTTAATATTACCGATTTGAACTGAATAATTTTCTTTCGGTTCAAGAGTAAAATAATCAAGAACCTCTCCAGTATCAGTCTGAACTTTTGAGATGATTTTACTTAATGTTTGGTTAGAAAAAATCGCATGAAGTCCGTTACTATGTTTATCAGGAGCTACCACTGTTACTTTTCGGTCAAAAATATCTACTAAGAATGCATCTGATCTCTTGGCCCCTTGGCCAACTACTGATATCAATGAAAATAAAATAACCCACTTCATAAGTTCATTATAGCCTGAGCTGATCTTATTTGGATCCAAGACAAATTTACCGGATCGCTCTTAGCTGCTAGGTATTACTTGCAGCTCAGCCGATAAAGCACTATGTTTTTAAAAAATAAAAAACTCCAAAGTTTTAAATCAAGTATTAAAGAAAACTCACACCATGAATGGATTCTTAAAAACCGCTATATTTGGGCAGCTTTCGATGAGCTTCTAGACTCTCTTCCAAAGAACTGGGAGAGGGAGCTTCAAAAGCAAAATATTATCTTTCTAAGGGCAAATGGCGCTTGGTCTTTGGCCTTCCCATCAATTAAGGATTCTACATTTATTGTTGTATTCGATGAACTTTATAAATTATTACTCTCTGGAGCCCCTCGCTTAGGGCAGGCCGTTCTTGCTCACGAATTAGGACATATCTTTTATAAGCACGGAACAAGTGGGAAAGACCCTCTTGAAGCGCAAGTAGAAGCTGATCTTTTTGCATTACAATTAGGGTATGGAGAAGAGCTTGTTAAAGTCCTGCAAGATATAGAAACAGACTTAGACCATATTGAACTTAGAGTTAGAATTAGTTATCTGACTTCAAATCTGATTTCTTCTCATCCTGAGCGTTACCTATGAAACGATCAATAACCTCATCAGTTGACTCAATACTATTCATTCCTGAATAGCCTATTGGCCAAACTTCTTTTCCTAATGGGTCGGCCATTCCAATTTCTGCGAATTTTTTCTTATCTTTTTCTCTTTCTTCTTTGCTTTTTTTATTTTTTCCAACTTCTAGTTTTCTTTTTCTATAAAGACTAGCAAGAAGGGCCAATGGCCAAACCATGGATGCGATAGGCGCAAAATAATTTTTAAAAGAATCACCAAAATAAAGCTCTATCTCTTCATAGAGCCCTAAGCTGAGGCTAAGTAGAATGAGTCCAACTAAAAGAATAAATATTGGCATTATAGAATCATCCTTGCTTCATTGAGTGATTTGATTTCATCTCTCACCTTAGCTGCTTTTTCAAATTCTAAATCTCTTGCATAGTTTTTCATAACTTCTTTTAAATGCTTAATTTCTTTATCTATCTCAAGAGGGCTTAAATCTTTAAGAGTATTTTTTTGTGCCAATTCTTTACTCGATTTAGCTCCTCGAAGGGTTTCAATAATTCCTCCCTTTATTTCTTTAGTGACAGTTGTAGGAATAATATTATGGTCTTGGTTATATTTAACCTGAATAGACCTTCTACGATCTGTTTCTTTTATGGCATTTGCCATGGCCTTACTCGTCTTATAACCGTAAAGGATTACCTTCCCCTCAGAGTTCCTGGCTGCACGCCCAATAGTTTGAATCAATGATCTTTCAGATCTTAAAAAACCTTCTTTATCAGCATCTAATATTCCTACCAAGGCAACTTCAGGTATATCAATTCCTTCTCTTAAAAGATTTATTCCTACTAAAATATCAAATTCTCCTAATCTTAGATCTCTAATAATTTCCACACGTCTTAATGTATCAATATCAGAATGAAGATATCGAACCTTTAGGCCTACACCTTTAAAGTACTGAGTTAGATCTTCTGCTAATTTCTTAGTAAGAGTTGTGATTAGTACTCTAAATCCACGAGATATACATTTTCTAGATTCAAGTAAGATATCATCAACTTGAGTCTTAGCTGGTCTTATTTCAACAACTGGATCAATAAGTCCTGTAGGGCGTATTATTTGTTCAACGACTTCTCCCGCACTTTTTTCAAACTCATAATTAGCAGGAGTTGCAGAGACAAATAAGACTTGATCAAGTTTTCCTTCAAACTCTGAAAAATTCAAAGGTCTATTATCAAGGGCACTTGGAAGTCTAAATCCATGCTCTACTAATGTGGTCTTTCTTGCCCGATCCCCCCTATACATTCCTCCAACTTGTGAAACAGTAATATGGGACTCATCTATAACTAGTAAAAAATCACGTTTAAAAAAATCAATAAGAGTATAAGGCGTTGCACCCGCACTAAGCCCGGCTAAATGCCGTGAGTAATTTTCAATGCCAGAACAAAACCCCATCTCTTCAAGCATCTCAAGGTCATAAAGGGTGCGTTGTTCTAATCTTTGTTTTTCAACAAGCTTATTTTCTTGTTCTAAAATATTTAATCTCTCACGAAGTTCAACCTTAATTTCCTCAATCGCCTTTTTTAAGCTCTCTTCCCCCACAACATAATGAGAAGATGGATAAATGGAAGCTTTACTCAATGAATGCACAACAGTGCCTCTTAAGGGGTCAACAATATGTATGCCATCAATTTCATTATCAAAAAACTCGACTCTTAAAACATTGCTGTCTTCATAACTTGGGAAAACTTCAACTAAGTCCCCCCTTACTCGAAAAGATCCTCTAGAAAAATCTATATCATTACGAATATATTGAATGCCAACCAGATCTCTTAAGAACTGGTCTCTATCATACTCATCGCCTTGAAAGATAGTTATTCTTTGCTCTTCATATTCCTCAGGGGATCCAATTCCATAAATACAAGAAACGCTTGCAACAACAATAACGTCATCTCTCTCTAGCAAACTTCTCGTTGTTGAGTGCCTAAGTTTATCAATTTCATCATTAACAGATGCATCTTTTTCTATAAAGGTATCAGATCCAGGAACGTAGGCTTCGGGTTGATAATAATCATAATATGAAACAAAATATTCAACAGCATTATGAGGAAAGACCTCTTTAAATTCAGCATAGAGCTGAGCTGCTAATGTTTTATTGGGAGCAAGGACAAGAGTTTTCTTACCCAGTTTTTGAACAAGATTGGCCACCGTAAAGGTCTTACCAGATCCCGTAACCCCTAAAAGAGTTTGAAACTTTTGTCCCTCTTTAAAGTTTTTTGTCAAAGTCTCAATGGCCAAAGGCTGGTCGCCCTTAGGTTGAAACTTAGATATTACCTTAAAGGAGCTCATCTAAAGTGCTTTAAGTTTTTCCATACGGTTTTGGATCACCGCCTTTGGAGTCAGAGGAATAATAAATTTCAACTCCGGTCCATGCCCACGTCCTGTAAGAGCGGCACGAATACCTTTAAATAATTGCTTACCTTTAATTTTAAGATCTTTTTTAATATGTGCTGACCAATTTTCAAAATCCTCAAGCTTTGCAAAATCTCCATCAAGCTTTAAAAGCTCTGCCTCTAAATATTGAATGATTGTCCCTGTACTTTCCCAGGATAGAACATCTTTTAGCTCGTCATCTAAGGAAATATCTTGGCTGAAAATCTCTACTAACTTCTCAGGGAATTCACTAAAAAAATGTAATTGATCTTTAAAAAGCTCTACTGTCGCTTTCTTCCAGCTATCTGATTGCTGATGAAATAAATGATCTTTTGGAAGAAGCCCAGTCACTTTTTCAAGGATTTCTTCTGAAGACATCAATTTAATATGCTGACCATTAATGTATTTTAATTTTTCAATATCATAGATCGCAGCTGCTTTAGTGAACCTATTAGAATCAAAAACATTTTCAATTTCATTAAGCTTAAAAACATCTTTTTCATCAGGATGAGACCATCCTAAAAGACAAAGATAATTACATAAAGCATCTGGTAGATAATTTTGTTCTCTGTACTGATTTACAGAAGTAGCTCCATGTCGTTTAGAAAGTTTTTGTCTATCTTCACCAATTAATAAGGAGACATGAGCAAAATGAGGAAGAGGAGCTTCTAGAGCTTCATAGACCATAAGCTGTCGAACTGTATTAGAGAGATGGTCTTCTCCACGAATAACATGAGTTATTTTCATTAACATATCATCAACAACGCAACAAAAATTATAAACAGGAAGTCCATTAGATCTCATAATAACAAAGTCCCCCACCATATTTTCAGGGAAAACAACTCTGCCTCTAACATCATCATTTAAAACATAAGATTTTAAAGGTGCCTTAAAACGAACAACTGGTTTTTCTCCAGAGGCAATTCTTTGCAAGGCTTCATCTTTTGGAAAATTTCTATAACGGCCATCATAATGGGGAGGTCGATTCTCCTTCATGGCCTTTTGTTTCATTTCTTCAATTTCTTGTTCACTGGCAAAACAATAATAGGCCTTACCTTCATCAATCAATTTATCAGCAAATTCTGTGTAGATATGGTAACGCTCAGACTGTCTATATGGCCCATAGTCACCACCTTTATCTGGACCCTCTGCCCAGTCCAATCCTGCCCATTTAAGATCTGAAATTTGAAGAGCTTCATATTCTTTTTTTGATCTTTCTTGATCGGTATCTTCAACCCTAAGAATCAACTCCCCTCCATGCTTTTTAGCAAAAAGATAATTATAGATGGCCGTACGAAGGCCTCCAATATGTAAGTAACCAGTTGGGGATGGTGCAAATCTCACGCGTACAGTCATATAAAGCTCCTTGAGAGCAGACTATATAACAAGACGCGTGAGATGAATAGACTAAAGCTTAGTCAATCATTAGGACTTTTGTTTGTTTTAATTGTTTAAGCGCAAGATCTTTAGGAACAATTCGTAACAAAGTTTTATTTTGATAAGGAGCAAAAGCAATATAATAAACTCTGCCTTTTCTTGCTTCAAACTTTAAAGGCTCAACTAGGTGTTTAAGTTTAAAAATGAATTTATATCTATAAACTTCAATTTTAATCGCTCCAGGATTAACTAATCTGACAAAATGACCTTGATACTTTATTCTTCCAAGTTCCTTATTATTTATAGAAATAAGAGGATTATGTGTACTCTCATGATCACTGTTTTTAGGCCAATATAGATAAACCAATGCTTTTTCAGAATGAGATGATATCTCAGAAAATGACTCTTGATGTTTTACTTGCGAACATGAAAACAGCAATATTAGTAAGAAATAAAAAGGCTTCATATTTTCATCGTTGTGATACTTTTAGCTAAATATTTAAACTTACTCATTAATTCAAAAACGGGCTTAGACTCAAGAGAGTATTTTAAATTTTTGAGATAACTCTCTTTTAGGGCCATTGCATTTTTGCAATCAACTAAACCATTTTTCAAAGTTTCTGACTTGCTTTTAATTTCTTCTTTTTGAATATTTTGAATACCTTTTTCAGGATTTACTAAATCTGATTCCTTTGCACTGTATATTGTTACAAGCCTATAATTATCTTTGCCCACCTCTGCAACTTGGTAGACTTTTATATTTTTCCAAATATCCTCTTCTTTATCTTTAAACTCACGTGAGTAATCAAGAGCAAAGCACTCTCCCTTTTTAAGTTTATCAAAAGCCTTTATTCCTTTATATTTTTTTTCACTTTTAAGACGATCTTTTACAACGGCCAAAAGAAACTCTCCTAAATGACTAAACCCTTTATAAATTTCATTTTTTCTATTTGTAAACTCTGGATCCAGTTTTTCAATTCTTTTATTTACAAGTGTTAAAAGCTTTGTCTGATCAGCTTTAAATTTTTCTGCTATTTTTTTGTTTTGTTTATACTGAGTAGATAGTGAAAGATTAAACCCGATGATAAAACCAGAAACTTTTGAAGGCTTAATACTGTCATCTTCAATGTATTGAGTGAGCCTTTGAATATCTTCACTGTACTTTTTTTCTAATTTAGATTCACAACCTACTAGTAATAATAAAATCAAAAAAGATCCAAGCTTCATGATATTCCCCAATAAAGACGAGAGTATAATTTTGTTATAACTTTATTTTATGGGAATTCTTAAATTTGATCCAGGGTACTTGAAGGAGTCGATTTATGCCTATTTTAGCAATTAGACTCTTGTATCAGAGCTACTTAGACAATAATTTCGGGAAATAGGACCTTTCAGAAAACTAAGAGACGAAGCAGGAGTCAATTTCTGTTGAGACATGATCAACTTGTTGACCTTGGGCCAGTGCAATTTCTTCAACTAAAAGCTGCTTACATTGCTCTAACATTTTCTTCTCACCAAAGCTAAGAGTCTTAGTATGCTTTAAAAGAAATAATGATCTTAAAACATCTGCAATTTCTAAAATTGAACCTGTTTTAATTTTGTGTAAATATTCACGATGACGACGATTCCAAGTTGAGTTATCAACTTTCACGTCATGATTGTTTAAAAGTCCGAAAACTTCTTCAATTTTTTGATCGTTAACCAACGAGCGCACACCATCTTGTGAGCTAGTTGGAACCATAACTTTCATATCGTTACTGATAATTTTGATGCAGTAAAATGAGAGTTTTTGACCCCCAAGTTCTTTTTCATCTGTATTCAAGACCTGACCAACTCCGTGACCGGGACAGACTACATAATCTCCAGCGTTAAACATTCTTCCTCCAGAAGCTGAGGGGCTCTTCGCACTCTCCGCCACTTGTAAGTTAACACTCATTAACGCTTAGTGCTAGCAACATCAACAAAACTTGTAACATTTTCACTAATTCAGATTTTTTCTTCCCCGTAATTTCAAGGACTTGCAGAACTTAGACTTAATGGAATATTTTGTTCCCCTTAGATTATCTAAATCATCGGTTTAAAATTAAATAATGAATATGAATTCAAGAATAGATTTTAAAAAGAAGGAGGACTTACTCTTTTTCTTTAAGAACGTGGCCATTGTAGTGAGCTGCCATCTTATCTTCTATGTTGTGCCTAATTATTTGGCCCAGTTTAAAGACTCATATATCCATGGATACCTTGATTGGGAGTTAGAAAATATTAAAATCATTCCTGCTTTTATATTCATCTATATCAGCTCTTACCCTCAGCTTTTAGTACCTGCTCTAGTGTCTAAGAAAAGACAAATTATTCCCTACGTTCGTGCCTTGTTCATAGCCTCTGCTATTTCAGGAATTATTTTTTATCTCTTTCCAAGTGTTCAAGGTTTTCCCAGGGATCCAGAGAGCATTGATCAATTTCAAAGTATTTTTAAATGGCTCTACTCTGTAGACCCACCTCATAACCTCTTTCCATCCATGCATATATGCTATTCCACAATCACTTCATATATATTATTCAAATTAGTAAAAACTTGGTGGTTCAGAGGACCTTTGCTTATTTGGCAAAACCTACTTTATCTTTCAGTTCTGTTTACTCACCAACATCATATAATTGATATTATTCTAGGACTTGCTCTTTCTTGGTTTGCTTTATATCTGTCTGGGATTTTTGTAGAGTTTAATGAGCAAAAAAAAGAGGCAAGTTTCCTTGCCTCAAAATTTATCAAATTTACTAATCGTATTCTTAGGATCTAGAAAAAACTTCGTTCTTCTCAAAGAAGTAAGAGATTTCTCTTTCTGCAGATTGAAGTGAGTCTGAACCATGAACAGCGTTAGCTTCAATTGAACTAGCATAAAGTTTACGTAGAGTTCCATCCTCAGCTTCAGCTGGGTTAGTTGCTCCCATAATTTGACGGTTACGTGTAACAGCGTCTTCACCTTCAAGAACCATTAGAACCACAGGTGCTGAAGTCATAAAACTAACAAGAGATCCAAAGAATGGTCTTTCTTTGTGCTCAATATAAAAGCCTTCCGCTTTTTCTTTTGAAAGATGAACAAGTTTTGCAGCTGCAATTCTTAAACTATCTTTTTCAAAACGAGAAATGATGTTTCCAATATTATTATCTTCAACTGCGTTTGGTTTTACGATACTGAGAGTTCTCTCAACTGCCATGGTTTACTCCTGTGTAAGTTTCATGCATTTTTATTACTATTTAAGGACTTGTGCAACCTTTTCCCCAAGCTCTGCTGGAGAACGAGCGATTGTCACACCGCACTCTTCTAGGATTGTAAATTTAGCTTCAGCTGTGTCATCTCCGCCGCTAATAATCGCACCAGCGTGACCCATCCTTTTTCCTGGAGGAGCGCTTGCACCAGCAATAAAACTAACTACTGGTTTTGTCATATTCTTTTGGATCCAACGACCTGCATCTGTCTCAGCAGATCCACCAATTTCACCAATCATAATAACTGCGTCTGTATCTTTATCTGCTTCAAACTCTTTTAGTACATCGATAAAGTTAGTACCGTTTACAGGATCTCCCCCGATACCAACACAGGTGCTTTGTCCTATCTCTCTTTGAGTAAGTTGGTAAACAGCTTCATAAGTTAAAGTTCCTGAACGAGAAATCACACCAACATTTCCAGGCATATGAATATGTCCTGGCATAATTCCAATCTTGCACTCCCCTGGAGTAATTATTCCAGGACAGTTTGGACCAATTAGTCGTGAGCTTGATCCACGAAGAGCTGCTTTAACCTTGATCATATCTAAAATAGGAATTCCTTCTGTAATACAAATGATCAAAGGCATTTTTGCATCAATGCACTCAAGGATAGAGTCAGCAGCAAATGGAGGCGGTACAAAAATCATGGCCGCATTTGCATCAGTTTCTCTCATGGCCTCAGCGATAGTATTAAATACAGGAGACCCTTCATGCATAATGCCTCCCTTCCCTGGAGTTACACCACCCACAAACTGAGTTCCATAATCTCGGCATTGCAAAGAATGAAATGTTCCTTGTTTGCCCGTATATCCAACTGTAATTAATTTTGTGTCACGATTTACTAAGATTGCCATCTTAATTTCCCCCTGCTGCTTTCACAGCTTTTTCTGCAGCGTCTTTTAAATCGTCAGCAGCAATTAAGTCTAATCCAGAGTCTGCCAATAATTTCTTTCCTTGAGCAACATTTGTTCCTTCAAGTCTTACAATTAGCGGCACTTTAAGTTCTAATTCTTTTGCTGCTCCAATAACACCTTCAGCTATAATGTCACATTTCATAATCCCGCCAAAAATATTAACTAAGATTGCTTTTACTTTTGGATCAGTCAGAATAATTGAAAAAGCTTTTTGAACAGATTCCTTAGTTGCAGATCCACCAACATCTAAAAAGTTGGCAGGTGATCCACCATGAAGGCTAATAATATCCATTGTTCCCATGGCAAGTCCTGCACCATTAACAAGGCAGCCGATATTTCCATCTAAAGAAATATAGGAAAGACCATATTGATGGGCCTCGAGCTCATTAGCTGACTCTTCAGTAGTATCTCTTAACTCTTCAATATCTGGATGACGAAATAAAGCGTTATCATCAAAATTTAATTTCGCGTCTAATGCTAGAATTTTACCATCTTTTGTTTTAACAAGAGGGTTAATTTCAGCAGCAGTACAATCATATTTTTCATAAAGATCATAAAGACCTTTAAAAAACTTTGCAGCCTCTTTCACCTCTGCTTTGTCAGTAATACCGATTTCATAAGCAAGTTTTCTCCCTGCAAAAGCTGAAAACCCACAAGCAGGATCAATATGAACTTTAATGATTTTTTCAGGGTTGTTCTTGGCAACTTCTTCAATCTCAACTCCACCTTCTCGTGAAGCCATCATAGCAAGAGTGCCAGTATCTCTATCTAATACAACACCCGCATAATACTCATGAGCTATCTCACAGCCCTCTTCAATCAAAAGTTTTAAAACTTCTTTTCCTTCCGGGCCAGTTTGATGAGTGACAAGAGTTTTGCCTAAGATATCATTTGCATGTTCTTTAACTTCATCTAAAGACTTAGCAAGTTTTACACCTCCAGCCTTTCCTCGACCTCCAGCGTGGATCTGAGCTTTTACAACCCAAATTTTTCCGCCCAATTTTTTTGCAACCTCAACAGCTTGCTCAGGAGTATTTGCGACACCACCGTTTAAAACACTGATTCCCATACCACGCATAAGATCTTTGGCCTGGTATTCATGAACATTCATAGTAACTCCCTACAAAAAAAATGCTTGAATATAACAAGCATCTAAATATAAAAATTCTTTGATTTTAAAAATTTCTTCCGTATTCAATTTTAATACTCGCCAAAGTAGGTTACTAGGAGCATTGCGCCAGGTTTATTATACCGATATACCCTACTTAAACGGTTTAAGTTGTTTAGCTTTATTTTGGTTATAATAGATATCTTGTTTGAGTTTTCGAAAACCACTACGGAACATGAGAAGATACTCATCTCTTTTTTCTGAAGTAATTCTCTCTTTTGGAGAAAGTTCAACAACAATATCAGAAGCTATTTGTCCCAAGCGCTTACTTAAATCATGAAGAGTTCTAAACTGATTTTGAAGTTCTGATAAATCTAGCTTTATCTCAAGTGGACGATAAAAATTATCAATAGCAAAATCCGTAAGTAATGGCCCAATTTTTTCAACATAACCTTTTTGAAATCTATTGATCTGGCTTCCTCTTCGAATTCCTTTCATATTTTGCTCAAACATATCCTCCATCTCTTGAGTAAGAGAAATAAGTGTCTGATATTTTTGTTGAAGCTCATTATGATAATCATTAAATACCTTAGATACGTACCCCTTGTAGGTTTCTAAATTCTTAACAAACTCATCTTCACTTTCACCACCAAGATAAATAACATCAGACCATCTTCTCCCCTCACCTGAAAGAGTATAATCAATATGAATATGATAAAGACCTGGATAGATCTGTGAGCCTTTATTAAATTTAAATTTTTCTATTTTAGCTATTGGTCCAACGAAGCTTACTCTTGATTGAAACTCAATTGGATTTAGAGTAAACGACTTTCCCGGTAAGGCCGAAAAAGAAAGATTAATAATACCATTACTAGGCAGATTAGAAGAAAGCCAAAGCGTATTTTCATCATTATTAAAAGATGTCTTAAAAAGAATCTTCTCTTCAGGTGATACATTAATAACATCTTTTAAAACTACAAACTGTGAGTCATTGAGTCCTGGTGGTTTTTGAACCTTGGAGGCTTTAAATATATAGAGTCCAACTCCGCTTAAAAAAATAATTGAAAGTAAAAAGAAACTAAGTTTTTTAAAAATTATAAGTTTATCTAAAGGCTCAGGTTCGGGAGTAGGAATTGGAGGAAGATTATTAACTCTCGGTCTATCACTATAAAGTCGTTCTGGTTTATTACTGGGCAAAGAGCGAGGTGGAAAATGATCTTTAAAATTTGTAATTAGATCTATTCTTTCCCAATATGGCATTCCTTCTCTCCAAAGAAATGAATCTTGAGATATTGTATGCTTATAAACTAAATCAATAATTTCTTGATCCGTTAAAGGGCCTCTATGATGATCATCAAATTGCACGAACCAAGATTTTTCCATGGTCAATAAACCTTTCACTTGTTGCGAAGGGGCAAGTAAAACCCGTAACTTTAGTACATAGTATCAAAGAGAATCGATTGTTGAAAATAAAGGTCTTAATTGGATTTTAAAAAAATTGATGAGCAACTGGCAAGTCGCTCGCAAGATCAAGTCAAAACACTATTTACCACTAATCTTAAAAATGCGGAGCTTATTTTTGCTCTTGGCCCCACCGACAGCGGTGTTGCGAGAAATGGCGGCCGAAAAGGTGCTCGATTTGCCCCCCAGGCAATTATGAATATTCTTAAAAAGTTCAGCGTTCATAAAAAGAGTCCACTTTATGAACAAAACTTTATCAATCAATCCATGGAAAATGATTCTTTTGAGCTTGCCCAGAAAAATTATAAAGATTCACTTTTAAAAGCTATGCAGAGCAAGAAAGAAAAATGCTCTTTTGTTCATATTGGTGGAGGCCACGATCATATCTACCCCTTTCTAAAGGCCATCGAAGAAAGCTCCACTGCTCCTTTAGTTATAGTTAATATTGATGCTCATTGTGATACGAGACAGGATGCTCTTTTTCATTCAGGTACTCCGTTTAGACAATTTGATAATACGGCCACTCGTCCTTTCAAGCTTTACCAATTTGGTATTCATGATTTTGCTAATTCAAGTTCCACTCAAGAAAAATTATCTATGGGTGAAATGAAGATCTTTCGATCCAGGAACCTTCCAAAAGACTTCGAACAGATAAAACGATTTATGGAAGATAAGGTCAGCTTAGAAGAAGGCGATCAACTTATTATTAGCCTTGATGCTGATGCCCTTTCAGCTGATACTATGGAGGCGGTAAGTGCTGTTAACCCCAAAGGCCTGAGCATAGACCAAGTCTCAGGGATCTTTCATTGGGCCAGATACCGTTCTCAAGGCCCAAGCCGCTATTATGGTTTGTACGAGTATAACCCTATACTGGATAACCTCTCCCAAAAGGGAGCTCGCACCTTGGCCGGGCTTTTATATGAACTGTTCCTGGCCCCATAATTTTTGTTTACTTCTACAAGAAGAAATAGGAGCTCAGGACAGCTACATGAAAGAATGTAAAGAAAGCTATTATTACTAATCTCATAGACTCATTGTGCGACTATTTCAGACAAGTAAAGACCAAAAATTCAAAAATCTTATGATTTTAATAAGTTGCAGATTTTTCTATAAGGGCTATTTAAATGACTAATTTCAATAGCTTAGAAGATTATTGACCCAAAAATTTGCCAGAATTGAAAAAGCCCCAGAGACTGGGGCTTTTCGAGAGACGTCAGGAGAGCAGTAACAAAATCCTTTTGTTAACACTCCAACACACACACCTATTATATAGCAACACCGGTGCCAGTTTTGCGCCAAGGTGCAAAACGCTGAAAGCCCCTATTAATGGGGTTCCATTTTTCGCAGGGGTCAAAAACTCGACAGGTTCGCATGTTTGGCAGTCAGAATTCTGAAGAAAAATTAAGGAGGATCTGATCTTCTTGATCCTCACCACTGGTAGCCGATGAAAATAGTCCATCTATATTTAGATCACTTAGATAAAAAAGTCTCATTTTTGTTCTGAAGCCAGCAAAAATAGAGTGAGCATAAGTATCAGTCTTAGTTTTTGCATTAATAATAACCCGGTCCCCCCTAATATAGTCTGAACCTAATAAAGGGCCTATCTCCTTAAACTGAAAAGGAATAAAACCTCTCTGTCTATAAGGACTAAATAGTCTGTAATAAAATTGTGAACCAAAAGAGTAAAGAGTATTTCCGTAAACAGAAGAATAAGTTAAACCATGAAAGTCATGGTAGTTACTCTCAGTTGCATCACTTGAGAATCCACCTCCATAAACGACACCGCTTACTAGATCATCCTTAAATAGCCTTGAGTAAGCTCCACTAAACTCTGCCCTAAATGAATTTGTAAAGTTGAAACCAAATCCAATAGCACCTTGATATCTCCAATGAGAGTTAAACTCTTCATCTAGACGAAAGTGGGCCACATTAAACTTATGATAAAAGTGATTTAAAAACTGATGCTTTCTAGGTTTTACATAACGAAAAAGCCAAGAGCTCCTATAAAGCTCAGCCTTTCTTTCACTTAAGAAATCTTCTTCATTAATATTTAAAAAACTAAACTGAGAAGTCATATACCATTTCTGACCAACCCATTGTTTTCCAACAAATACAGATGAGTACTTTTGCTCTGAAACCTTTGAACTAACAGAGTTCTCAGAAAAAGATTCACTATAAGCTCCTCCAAGAAAAAAATATCTTGGAGACCAGGTATAACTAACTTGAGGAGCAGTTTTATTAATTGTTGTGTACTGATCAACACCCAAGTTTAGGGTATGAATTTGGCGTGGGTCACTTAATGCTGTTCTTATAAATGTATAAGAAGTGCTATCTGTCACAGAAAAAAATAGGAACCAATAACGAGGAATAAAATGTGACAGTTTTGGATATGAGTCCGTTTCTTTGGGTTCAATCAACAGCTCTTCACTTTTAAACTCTGGGGCATCTTTTTTAATTTCAACTGAAAGTCTATTTTTAAAATGATCTCTACAGTCTTTGAAAAAATCAATCCCATAAGTTTTTAAGACAAAAAGCTCATCTCTACTTAGTGTTGCTAAAAGAACTTTACGATGCTTAACAGCTGGACCACTTTCTAAAACAAGGTTTTGTCCCTCGAGCATCACAATATCTTGGCCGCAGCTTCCAACAGGTTGAAATGGCATCTCCTGTGATGAATGAATCGTTTTAGATCTTAATGTATTAGGATCAAGAGATAATATATAGGATTTTTTATAATTAGATTGAGCATACTTAAAAACAATTTTATTGCCAATTTTTTTAGGAAAATTAATCCACCCACCATCTGGAAAATTAATCTCCTTCCCATTACTATTTTTAATATTCCACTTAAATTTGTCATAATGAAAACTTACTTTGGTACCTGCAATATTAAACTCATACTCAGCAATATTTTTTGAGACAAGCTCAAGTTTATCCCATTCTATTTTATAAAGCTTTCTCTCTCCTCTTTCATCAAGACCAGCGTAGGTTTTTATATAAACTTCATCAGAGACATCAATGGATTGAATAGACTCCTTCAAGGAAAGACTACTGAACTCTTTATTGGAAAGCTCATGAATACCAATGAATTCTTCAAAATCGAAATAATAGACATAGTAAAGTGTTCCATGTTTTAACCCCACCCCTTTACTCCAATCAATATTTTCATAAAAAGGAATTAAGGTTTTGGACCTACCATAGTTAATTTCTTCATATTTTTGAGTAAAACTTATTTTGAACATTTCAAAAAGTGGCTCGGCACGAGAATCAAAACAAGCTTTAAATGAGTCTGTTAAATAAAAAGGCAAAGAATTAGCATTTTCTTTTATCAAACAGCGAATGCTCCCTGGTTTTAGATCTTCTAAAAACTTCATGAAAAATGAGCCTACCCAATATGGGTAACTACCAAATGGATAATCTCCAGGAGAATCAAGGCAGCCTATATTGTCACAAAACTTGCCTTTACCAGCGCTCTTAATTTTCTCATACAACTGATGTTCTAAAAGTTTAGATTTTAACCGCCCAAAATCTGTAAACTCGCTCTCGGCCCAGACTGCAATTCCTTCTGAAAACCATCTTGGAACAATTGCTCCTGGTTTAATAATTGAGCCAAAGATTGTTCTAAGAAAAGAGAAAAAACCTTCTGTTTGATCCATATGAATTATATGAACAAGTTCATGGAGTATAAGAATTTTAAACCAATCTGTACTTATGGTCAGACTTCCATGGTCTAAAGGTGGAAAGTCATAGAGATGAATTAAATTATAGGGAATTGGTGCTGCACTTCCGTTAGCTATATTACTTCGTGTATCTAAGTAAAAGTGAACTTTAGTACTGGGGGCGTACTGAAAGTAATTGAGCATTTTTATCGACTCTTTAGATTTCACTATGGCCGATACTAGATTCATTTGGGCCTCCCTACCTTTGTGCCCATGAATTTCGTAGTGAAGAGTCCCATAATTAAATTTTATCTCATCTTGAATGCTTATATCCGCTGCTAGGGCAATACGTGAAAACAAAGGAAAGAGAAGTATAAAGAGGAAAATGAATATCCGTATCCATAATGTTCTAGAATTTTCCGTTTGTAGACGATTCACAAGTAGCATTCCTTACTAAAGGGTAAAAAATATTAGACCTAGGAAAGAGGGTGCAATTATATTAAAATGCTAGGTGAACATTAGCTAATATTTTCTTGTAGTTAAGACCATAAAGGAGAATCCATGAGATTTTTTACCCAGCGCGCAATTTTTTTAACATTATTATTTTCTTCCCTTGCTTTTGTAGGTTGTGGAAGCTCTAAGAAAAAGAAAACGGACTACAATCAGCAAGCTGCCGAATCAGCTCAGTCAAACACTGGTTCTTCTTTTGAAGTAAACGGTGATAGTGATTCAGGGAGTGCAGGATCACTTCGCACAGTTTATTTTGATTACAACTCTTCTCTTCTTACTCGTTATGGAAAAGAAGCACTTGAAAGTAATGCTGAATTTCTTCTGAATAACAAAGGCACATCTGTTCAAATTGAAGGTCATTGTGATGAAAGAGGTGGCGTAGAGTACAACCTTGCTCTCGGTGAAAGAAGAGCTCGTTCAGTGAAAAACTATTTGGCAACTTTAGGCGTTCCAACTTCAAGTCTCTCAACAATTTCTTATGGAAAAGAAAGACCTGTTGCTTACGGACATGATGAAGACTCTTGGGCCAAGAATAGAAGGGCCAATTTCGTTATCGTTTCCAAATAGGACTTGGTAATTGAAACATTTTTTTTTACCTATACTTTTATTAAGTTTGTTAGGCGGGTGTGGCTTTGCTGTTACTCGCCCCAAGCTTGAAATCCAAATTGCTGCGGCAGCTTTTTTAGCGGCCAAAGATGTTCAGGCCCAAAAGTATGGACCAAATCTATATAGAAAAGCAGAGTTTTATTATTTAAAAGCAAAAAGTGCTTATAAACGAAAGTATTTTAACCAAGCTTTAAAATATGCAAAACTCTCACAAAAATTCTCCGAAAAAGCAGAGCTTATAGCTTCTGTTAAAAGAGCTGAAGAGTCTGTACAATGAAAAACAAAAATCTTATTACCCTCGTTGCCTTCTCACTTTTTCTTTTCTCCTGCAAGACATCTGAAGATATCAGAAAAGAGCAATTATTAGATACTGTCTCTGTGCAAATAACTAATCATCAAAAACAATTAGCTGATAATTCATACAAAATTCAAGAAATGGATCAAAGGGTTAATCAAGTCTACGGACAACTTGAAGAAACTCAACATGAAAAGAAAAAAGAAATCTTAGAAAAAGAACAAGAACGAGTAAGAACACTTTCTGAGGTAACGGATAGACTTTCTGGTCTTGAAAAAAGGTTGGTTAAATTAGAAGAAAGCTTAGGAAATCAAAAAAAGTTTATTGAAGATGCCACTGATACTTTAAAGTCATTACGAAAGCCACAAGCAAGCTCCGATGATTACTTAAAAGGCATGAGAGAGTACAAAAAGAAAAATTATAAATCAGCCTTCTCTCTTTTAGAGCCACTTCTAAGTGAGAAGAAAACATCAAGTGTTAGAAAAGTTCGCATTAAACATGTTTTAGGGATTATCTCATATCAACAAAAAAATTATGACAAAGCACTTATCTATTTAAGTAAGATTTACACAAAGTACCCTAGGTCATCAAA
>CAYGJN010000010.1:0-34366 GCA_964350135.1 uncultured Bacteriovoracaceae bacterium
GATCTCATCACCATCTTCAGCAAAGTAAACTCTATAACCTGGGCCGTGAGTTATTTTAATTTAAAAAATCCCATCTTTTAAAGCTTTGATGGATTTTTTTGCTCCTCCAGTTGCAACTCTTTGAACAAATCTAACGACAATTGCTCGGCTTAAATTGTCTAATTTCTTGAGCCAATTCTCAAAGGGGGAGTCTCCGTTTTCCAGTGTGTAATAAATAATTTTCTTGTTAATCATCCTTAATCCTTTTTATAAACTACGCTATTTGGCGTAGTTTGTCAAGGTTTAACTTTAAGTACCTATAATCAGGGAAGAAATGTGACATTCTTCCCTGATTGGTATGTATATTCTCTCTAAGCATTTGTCCCAACTTTCAGCCTAGAATGTTCATTTATGAACTCAGCAAGTTGGCCAATGTAGAGCATTTCTTTCCATTTATTCTCAGAAATTTTGCCTTTTTTCTTTTCCCAAAGCTTCTTCAATCTACGATCTTCATGTTCCCATGTTATAGATTCTAGTTGTAATGCTTTGATGTCTTCATTTGTCACATTTTTAACTAGGTGATGAATGATTTTGTCGGAGGTAATTTTTCCGCAGTCTTCATTTTTGTTAATCTTTGCTAGAAAATTTTGTAGCAAAGCTTTGGTTTCATTTTTATCTCTTAGAGAATTGTAAGTAACATTCTTGTTTTCTTTTTTAGACATTTCTTGCCTCCGTTGTTTATTGCTAAAAATAGCTGTTAATAAAGGCTTTTTGAGCAGGCTAAATATGGGGAATAAACTGGTAAAACTTCTCACGACTTTCACGACTGTTTTTGTGAAATGACGTTAAAAGATGTGAAAAGAAATGAAATGACTAAAACGCTGAAATGCCCATAAACACTACTATCTCATTGATTTAGTTAGTTGTTCAATAAGTCGGGTCTATACATCGGGTAGTTCGGGCATAATTCTTACAACCTATTAATATCGTTCAAGAAAATTAGAATATAGCATGAAATAATTAGTGCTTCCAGGTGCTTACACAAAGACAAAACTTAAAATAATAAGTAAGTTAGGAGCGTTTACAGTTCGGGTATTTGGAGATTTTAAATGAACGATTCAAAAAAGATATATAGATTTATATGTGATCAATTAGGAATTTATGAAGCTGTGGATAAGTTCTGTCCACGAGATGATAAGAGAAGAGATGGAAAGCCAGATGGTTCTTGGTTGCCGAAGGTTGGTGAGAAATACCCAGGAGCACTCTCATTTTGGACTGAAAAAGGTTTGAAGAAGTATCATGGCTGTGGACTTAGGGATTGGCATTACTCAGTTGTAGAAGGCCAATCTAAGATGATTATCGCCAATATGCCTGAGAGTATTTTGTATCAAGATGAACTTCAAGTAATCTGCTCTCCAGATGAAGTTAGTATAGTAAAAGAATATAATTTTATTTATGAGGGGCCTAGACCTTCAGTAATTCCAATCGAAGATTTAAGACCAGAATTTATCAGACATCATTCAAGTTTAAGAGATTGGAATGCTTATAATGCTTATTCTGGAAGTGATGAGTCTTTTACGTTGATTTCGTCAATTGGAAAGGACTTAGGTCTAAAGAAAATTGGGATTCATCATGAGATATTAAAACCTGGTAAAAGAAGTTCATGGCCTCATGCTCATAAAATGGAAGAAGAACTTGTTTTCATTGTTTCAGGTAATGCCGATATTTGGGTAAATGGGAAATTGTATTGTGCTGGCCCTGGTGATTTGGCATTTTTTGAACCTGGAACAAACTTAGCTCATACGATTATCAATAATTCAGACAATGATATTGAAATGATTGTCTTAGGTGAGCAAGACTCTCAAGGTGACCTCATTCATTATCCACAACATCCAGATAGAAATATAGAATGTAAAAAAGGTGGATATTATTGGGAAGATAAACCCGATGTTAGCTTTGGTGACCATGATGGCAAACCTAGTAAACATTCACTTCGATTAGAAAAATATCCAAAGAGCGTAAATATTAAATGCGTAGACGCCAAAATAATTGGTGGGGAAACTGATCCTAGAGGCATTAATATACAAGATAAGGACCTTGGCAGAAGTCTAGGTACTAAGAATGTAGCATTTCATCATGTTCTTATGAAACCAGGATTTAAATCAAGTACACCTCATGCTGAATCTAAAGAGGAAGAGTTCATTTACGTTCTAAAAGGTAATTTAAAGGCATGGATAAATGGCGAGTTAATTCCTATCCAAGAAGGTGATAGTATTGCTTTTCCAAGTGGTACTGGTATCACACATACTTTTATAAACGATAGTAATTGTGATGTTGAACTGATTGTCTCGGGAGAAACTACTAAAAAAGATAACCAATGTATCTTTCCATTAAACCTCGAAATGAAAGATGATATGGGTGATTTTTGGTGGGATGGTTGGCCTGTCCAAGAATTTAAAAATGATAAAATTTGGTAAGCACTGTAAGCACCAATTTAAGTAACTTCAATCTTTTCTAGGTAATCTGAAGTAAAACCGAAAATTGTGAAACATGCTCTATCACTTGTATTTCATTGAAATCGTTTATGTTAATGAACTCCCTTTTTAGGTCGGGTAACTCAGGCATGTGACGTATCCATTTTGCAACAGCGAAATGGCCGTCGCTTTACCCTAACTCGAGGCAAGCTTATGAAAAATTTGATCAGCAAAATTTCTATTCACCTTAACTTCATCGCAAATTTGATAAATAACTTTCTTCTCACAATCATCTATTGATCCGTCCGCATAAGATATAAGTGCAAGATCTTTTATTATTCCCATTTTATTATTATTGGTGAGATGCAGTTTCATACTTTCTAATCGAACCCTGATCATTTGCCAGAGCTCTGTCATGTTTTTGCCATTTACTTCTTTGATCAATTTTACAAAAACTTGTGGTTTAATAACTGATTTTAGGGCCTCAACTTCACTTTTTTCTACTACTCCATTTGATAAAGAAATAGCAAAACCACCTAAAAGAACAATTTCTTGAATTTCATTGGTTAAACTTGTCTCTTGTTGTAAGTAAGATGGATTTACAAGGTTAAGCACTTCATCTATACGTTTTTCAATATTTTCTTTTGTAAGGTTTCCGTTACCATTTCCTGAGATTTCTTTATAAACGCGACTTTGATTAAAAAATTCTAGGGCACGGATTCTAATAGGACTAAATGGATGAGTTGAGTGTAGCAGAACGGGGTCAATATTATCATCACTAAACTCATTACGGATATTTCTAAATGGTTCTATATACTCAGCAATATTAAAATGAATATTGTTCATTGAAAGTCCTGAAGAGAGTTTGAAGAATGTTTTTGCCACATGATCAAAATTTTCAGAACATAAAAAACCTATTCTGTCTGATGAAATTTGTGAACTTCTCTCCCATGAGTAGAGTTTCATAGCATGGATAGGTGAGAGATGCTTATGGGCCAGGCGAAGTATACTTTGTATTGACAGTTGTGTGTGGCCAAAAAGAAACTGTCCTATTAGTTTTCCAAGAATAAAAGTCAGCTCATTAGGATCAAAACTTTCAATTAAAGAAGATGAAAGAATAATAGAAAGTTTGTCGTCTCCAATAGCATGACAAACACCTTTGTAATTAGCGTCTTGGTAAACATTTACATCAATAGAGGCCCTTAGTTGTAAGGTTGTCTTACATTTATTGGCCATATTATAAAGCTGTGGAGTCATTTCTGGCGTAAGTCTTATGGCATTTTTTTGTAATTCTCTAGAAGCATCATGAAAGCCTTGTTCAGCTTCCATAAGTTGAAGTGCTTTTAAGAAATTAACGTCTGCATTTAATGATTCTCGAATTTCTATATCTGATTTTGTAATGATTCTTTGAAGATCAAGTCCAGTGAATTCTGTTCTTAAGATCTTGGCCTGTTTTCTTTCAACTGTCTCAGTACCAAGTGTATGAGCAACCTTAGAAAGATCATTTAGCTCTTTTTGCATTTGCTCTTTAAGATGCATAACTTGCTCAAAATCACCTGAATTAGTTGCATCAGATATCAACCTTTTATACTTATCTTTTATAAGATGTGCTTTTGAATTCATAACTACTCTCTATAAAGTCTTATCGTCGTAAATAAGATAGAGCTAAAACCAGTTTGTAATCTTATGAGAAATATCTTTTAGACTTTTTTGATCAAGTTTCTCTTCTGGTGATAAAGGAGGCTTTAAGCAAGGAGTTTTAATTCTAGCTTCTTGAAATAGGATATTTTTAGTTGGAATAGGGTTAGAGGCTTCAAATATATGGTCAACTGCTTTAAGCCAAAGTGATTTATCATCATTGCTTAGATCTTTGTTAAGGCATTTACTCAAGTACTGTTTTGTTTGTTTTGCCCATATATTGCTGGCAACACTGACAAGGCCATCGCAGCCATAGTTTGCAAACTCAATTGTAAGACCATCATCACCACTATAAATTTTTTGCTTCTTTAAAATCTCTCTATACTCTTTAAAACGCTCAATACTTCCACTCGCTTCTTTCAAGGCCCAAAACTGAGAGTGATTTTTAAGTTCTTCACAAGCATAAAGATCAAGCTCTTTTCCAGCACGTGAGGGCACATTATAAAGCATGCAAGGAAGTTTTGAATGATCTAGAAGAGTCTTGAACCAATGAAGTTGTCCAATAGGACCTGGTTTTGCGTAAAGAGGAGTGGCCATAAGAAAGGCGTTCATTTCTTGCTCATGACAAAAATCCATCCACTCAATAATTGATGGTAAATCAAAACCGCCAACTCCGCTCATAAGTGGAATATCAAGTTTAAGAGATCTTGCGAATTTAATGACAGATTTTTTTTCTTCTAAATTAAGAGCAAGCCCTTCTCCTGTAGAGCCTAGTAATACAACTCCAATATCATTTTGATTCTGCTCGTTAAGAAGCTTTTCAAAACTATCAAAATCAATTGAGAGATCTGTATTCATGGGGGTAATGATAGCGGTCCAAAGTTTATACTGATCTAAATTCATAATTTCTCTTTTTTCATTAATATTTGGTCAATAAGGTCTTCAAAATTTGTAAGGCCTGTATTGATCGAATTATTATGACAAACCTGATTTGCTGCCCAAAGGGCTCCACTGGCAAATAATTTTCTATCTTTTGCTTCATGTCTGATAATTATATTTTCAAGCTCAGAATCTACTTTGAGCTCATGGATACCAATCACATCACCAACTCGATCACTAGTGATTTTAATATTTTCTTTATTTATCCATGTTTGCCATTTTAATGCTGTACCGCTTGGAGCATCTAACTTATTCGTATGGTGAATTTCATGAACTCTATAGTTTGGATATTTTAAAAGTGACTCAGCTTTATTAATAAGGCCGAGTATATTTCTAACAATACCCATTCCCAGTGAAAAATTATGTCCATGAATCCATTTTAGTCCATTAGATTGAATAGATTTAAGATCTGCATCTTTCCATGTAAAGCCCGTTGCTCCAATAATAATAGGAGTTTTTGTTTGTAAGAGTGTTGGTATTAATTTTTCAAAAGCAGGGCCTGGTATAAAAACAATAATGGCATCAGCAGAATCTAGGTCTTTGAGTTCAATAGGGGTAGTTGAATGATAAACTTTTACGATATCTTCTTTAGGAACTAAGTCCAAAATTTTAGAGCCTGTTTTTCCTTTGCCAATTAATGTGATTTTCAAAGTTCTGCCTTTTGGAATGCTTCCAAATTTAAAATTGCTGCACCTGCAGCCCCTCTGACCAAATTATGTCCAAGTGATATGAGACCTATTATATTTGAGCGACTACCTTGTTTAATTCTTCCAATATGAGCTCGTTGATCAGTTGGGGTTAGATCTCTTAATGGTTGTGGTGAAAACTCATCGCTATAAATTTCATATAGACCAGGGAATTTTTCTTGCCATTTTTTAAATGATGCCTTGACCTGGTCAACAGAAACATTATTTTCAAATTGAATATGTAGACAGACTGAATGGCCATGGGCCACAGGCACACGATGTACATGGGCAGTTATATCAAATTCAGCTGGTTTATCTAAGGTCCCAAGAATTTTTTGTGCTTCAGTTTCAATCTTTTCTTCTTCTCCGCCAATATTTGGAACAATATTTCCCAGAATATCAATAGATGGCACACCCGGGTAACCAGCACCGCTAATGGCCTGCAAAGTAACAATACTTATATGGTTAATTTTCCCAAGCTCAATTAAGGGAGCTATTCCTAAAGTTGCAAAGACTGTTGCACAATTAGGATTTGTTATAATTTTTCCTGGTGTTTTTTGATTCTTGACCATTTTAAAATGTTCAGCATTAATTTCAGGAATAACTAATGGAGTATTTTTATCCATTCTAAATGTAGAAGCGTTACTGATAATATGAATACCTTTAGAGGCTAGAAATGGTTCAATCTCTTTTGCTGAGTCACTGGGCAATGCACTTAATGCAAAAGGAGAAGTGATTTCTTTTAAGGATTTTAAAGTAAGATTCGCAGTATCTGCAGGTATTTGACCTTGCTCTCTCCACTGAACATGATCACCGTAGACTTTTCCTTCACTTCTTGGACTTGCCGCAAGTTCAGCAATCATAAAACTAGGATGATTTTCAAGCATTTTGATCATTTTTTGGCCCACGGTTCCAGTGGCTCCAAGAATGGCAACAGGTGTTTTCATAGTTACTCCTAAGCTCATAATCCTAACGTATTGTAAGAGAATTCGCTAGTCTTAGTTTGATTGGCCAAGTAAGCTTTTGTCATGGACAAGTCTAGAAAGGGTCATCTTATAACGATGAGCTGTTTTATTCTCTGGGGACTCTTTCCAATTTACTGGAGCTTTCTAGGTCATATTGATCCTCTAGAATTGCTCTTGCATAGAGTTTTTTGGATAGTTGCTCCTTTGAGTATTTATTTATTATGCAAAAATAAGTTATTGTTGATTTTATCATTGCTAAAAAAATATTTTGTTAAAATATTATTGTGCGCAATTTTCATTGCTCTAAACTGGTATCTTTTTGTATATGGAATACTCGAAAACAAGGTTTCAGAAGTAAGTTTTGGCTATTACCTAAACCCTCTAATTAATATTTCTTTGGGAGCTCTTGTTTTTAAAGAGAGCTTCACTCGTAGACAAGTATTAAGTATTAGTTTTGCTGTTCTTGGGGTGATGCTTTTAACTGTTGAGAATGAAGGGCTACCTTGGATTTCTCTTGGTGTATCATCTACTTTTGCAATATATGCAGTTTTAAAAAAACAATTTCGTCTTCCTATCTTAGAAAGTCTTTATCTTGAGAGCTCTTTCATCTTTATTGCATTATTGATGTATTATTCTTTTTTTGGGGATATAAGCTCTTTAGATTTTTTTAATCAGTCTAATTTTTACAAAATTTATATTTCTTTTGCTGGCATTACAACATTTGGACCCCTCTTGCTCTTTAATTTTGGAATAGCGCTTATACCGTTAAGTCGAGTAGGGCTTATGCAGTTTATTGCTCCTACTTTGCAGTTTATTCTTTCAGTTGTTTTATTTAATGAAAGTTTTTCTTATATGAAATGGGTATCTTTTTTGTTAATTTGGATTGCGTTGACAATATTTTGTATAGGGCTTTTTAAAAAGGATTCAAAGAATGTTAAAAATACTTAGTCTTTTCATTTCTCTTAATATTTGTTTTGCAGGTATTAGTAATGGCAAGTTTGATGATTGCCCTCAGAAACCAAACTGTGTCTCAAGTACTGGAAGCGATCTTGATAGTAAACGCTATATTCACCCATTAAAGCATAATTGGCCAAAAGAGCAGGGTTACAAAAAAATTATGCATATTATGGAAAGTACTTTTAAAAGTAAGCTGATCATCAAAGAAGATAATTACCTTCATTATGAAGTCACAACGAAGATTTTAGGATTTACTGACATAGTTGAATTTTACTTTCCTGAGGATTCTAATTTAATTCATTTTAAGTCTGAGTCTAAGAAAGGCTATTATGATTTTGGAAAAAACAGAGAAAGACTTGAAAAAGTAAGATTCGAGTTTTTTCAAGGCGGAGCGATTAATTAAGCAGCTTTTTTTGAACGATCAGATTTTCTTTTTACAATGACCTTATCAATATTGTCTGCAAGAGCAGGGTAGCGCTCTAGAAGAATATTGAAATTATCTTTTGATAATGTGTAAACATCACAATAACTCTTGGCCACCACATCTGCACCTCTTTCAATATCCATCATAAGGGCTATCTCGCCAAAAAATTGACCTGATTGTAAAGTGTTTATAACCTCGTCGTTTTTGTTATGAATATTAACTGCACCATTTGCAATAATAAACATACTTTCGCCTTTATCCCCACGATTTATAATATTGTCTCCTGGAGAGTAGAATTCTTGCTTTAATACTCTAGCCACACTTTTTAACTCATGTTGCTTAAGCCCTTCAAATAAAGGAATATCACTAACTAGCCTTAAGATCATATAGATAGAAAGTTCATTTTTAAGATTATGTGGAAGTTCATTGATAATTTTTTGATCATTGTCAGTTAGTCTTTGTTTAGAAAGATTATGAAAATACATGAAAACTTCACTTTGAACTTTCCTAGGTACTTCATAATGCTTCATTAAAAGACTTAGATCCTGAATTTTCTCTCTCATCTTTTCTTTATGCCTAGAAGCAGAGACTATTATTTTAGAGATATTACCAATAACAAGACCATATACACCAACTCCAAGGAGCATAATACTCATGGTAAACATTCTTCCTATATTAGTTGAGGGAGTAATATCTCCATAGCCTATGGTCGTCAGTGTAGTGATCGCCCAGTAAAGAGCAAGATTGTATTCAGTTAAAAAATCAGCTTCACTGGCCATAGGGTTTCCAAACATCAACCAACCACAAGCAATCCAGTGAATGGCAACTATTGCAGAGATGAGTATGCTTGAGATTTTAAAACCACGAGGTAAGTAATCTAGAGTTGTTAATATGGAAAATATCTTCGCTACTCTTACAAGTTTAACAAGTCTAAATAATCTAAAAAGTGAAGGATTTCCTATTCCTAATGCAGACGCAATAATATCAAATGGTATACAGGCCAAAATATCAAAGGGAAGCCAATAACTTCTTTTATAATCATGATATCCCTGTACATGAAATTCATGGAATTCTTTATCGTCTCTAGCTTGATGTTTGAAATTTATATAAATATCAATAGCAAATACAATAGTCATAAGAGCGTCTACTGCTAATTGCCAAGTTCTAATTTCATGCTCATGAAGGGCCACCATTAATGGCGCTTCAATAGCAGTCCAGGCCACTAAAAGTAGGATTAGAAATTGCCAATAAATATGTGCTTTTGAGTCTTTAAATTTATCCATAATTTTGCTTGTTTGGCCTTTACCTATCGACAAAAACGCTCAAATCTATAGTAAAAATCGATACTTTGGAGGATTAGAGTTTATTTACTCTTTGATGCTTGACAGTAGTATTTTTGAATCCATTATATAGGTAATATATTGTGCTTTTAAAGGAGCCTTCTATGAAATTTTTTAAACGTTATGGTTTGTTATTTCTGATTAATATACTCGTGTTAATTGTTATAGGCTCAGTCTCCACTTTTTTGGGACTTGATTCTTATTACACACAATATGGTCTTGATTACCAAAAGCTTGCTTTTATTTGTCTGCTTTGGGGGATGGGAGGTGCATTTATTTCACTTTTTATCTCTAAATTTATGGCCAAGAAATTTATGGGTGTAGAAATAGTTGATGAAAGAGGTCCTTATCGAACACTTGTTACTAAAGTAAACGAGATTGCTAAAAGGGCCAATATGAAAAAGCCTCCTGAAATAGGAGTCTATCAATCAAATGACATGAATGCTTTTGCAACCGGCCCTAGTGAGTCAAATTCTTTGGTGGCCTTTTCAACTGGTCTTTTAAATGGCATGAGTGATGAAGAGCTTGATGGGGTTATTGCCCATGAGATTTCTCATATTACAAATGGGGATATGGTGACAATGACATTGCTTCAAGGAGTAATGAATGCTTTTGTGATGTTTGCTGCACGTGTTGTTACTTTTGCTATTGATAATGCATTAAGAGATGATAGGGGGCGTGGAGGTCTTGGTCCTATCACTCATTTTTTTGTAGTTATTGCCTTGCAAGTTGCATTTGGTTTTATGGCCCAATTTGTTGTTTCTTATTTTAGTCGTTTTAGAGAATATAGAGCAGATGCTGGTGCAGCTAAGCTTGTTGGAAAAAACAGTATGACTGCTGCTCTTTCAAAACTCCAAAGTTATTATAGTCTTGCTTATATAAAGGCAACACCAGCTGATTCACCATTTAAAAGTATGCAAATTTCATCTAAGTCAAGCATTATGAAATTACTCTCAACTCACCCTCCACTTGAGCAGAGAATTGAGGCTTTAAATAGAATGCAGTTTAGTTAAATACTTATTCTAGGGTGGCCCTTGTAGAAGATCTTTTTTTGCCAAACGGGCCACCTTCACTAATAATCCAGCCAGCACTTTCTAAATTTTTTCTAACACTTTGGCTTGCAGAATAAGTAGAGAGTCTACAGTTTTTATTCGAAGCTGACTTTAAAAGTTCAAACCATTTCTGAGTCCAAAGAGCTGGGTTTTTCTTTGGAGAAAATGGGTCTTGATAGATATAATTAAATCGCAATTTAAACAAATCAGTAAACGGTTTTAATGTTTCAAGGGCATCGCCAATTAAAATTATTAAATCATTTCTTTGGTAATAATTAAGTCCATCTTTCTCAGCTTTTATAAAACCATTCAATAAGGGATTAGATGTTATTGCATATTTCACTAATTCTTCGTCTAACTCTAGGCCTAAGTATTGAAGTTTTTCTTTTTGATCAAAATTTAAAGAATTAAGAGTGGTGAGGAGGCCAAGTCCTGTTCCAAAGCCTACTTCTAATAGCTTAGGGTTAATTGAATCGCAGATTCCTGATCCTTCAATATAATGGTACTTCGTCTCTGCTAATGCACCACTTGTTGAATGTGCGCATTCATCAAAAAAATGACTTTTAAAGGTAAGTGAGCCGTCTTCTGTTAAAATGAGATCATAGGACCCTAGAGAGCCCTTAAATTGCTTAATTGAGTCCAAGGCGTAACATAAGATCTTCGCGAGTAAGCTCACCTCTAAGAACAGCATTATTGGTGCTCTCCATAGCTTGTTCAAACTCTTTTAAATCTTGTGCATTTACTAGATCTGGAGATATATGCTTTTGCCCTGGGACAGCTGATTCTTTCACATATTTTCTTAGAAAGACTATAGCTTTTTCTACATTCATAAATTCACCTTGACGGTCTTAAATGGGATCTATAAACCCAATTATATGAGTAAAATATTATTTGTTCTAGTATGTTCTGTTCAGTTTGTCTTAGCAAGTCCTCAGAGACATTTTCCTGAGGAAACTAAAAATTATAAACCCTATACTGATAATAAAATTGGAGTTTATAAGGCCTTGGACCTTCGTAAAAATAGACAAATTGTCTTAACTTTTGATGATGGGCCACATCCCACAAGAACTCCTAGGCTTTTAGATTTATTGGGACGTTATAATATTAAGGCCACATTTTTTGTTCTGGGTGAGCATATGCACTCAACGACACAAAAGAGAATTTTAAGTCGTATTTTAAGAGAAGGACATATCTTAGCAAGTCATGATTATACTCATGACAACAATAATAGTGAATCGGAATATGTCTTTATAAAAGACCTGGAAAAATCTATTGATTTAATTAAAGAACTTGAAAAAGAAATAGGGATTTACCAAGAAGGTATTTATTTTCGTTTTCCTTATGGAGCTTATGGAAACAACTCATCTTATCATCATATAAATGTCCTTAGAGCATTATCGAGTGACCTCTTTGGAGAGAATTGCATAAATTTTGCTTTTTGGGATATTGATACATCTGATTGGGTTGCTAATATGACTGCTCAAAATGTTTCAGATAATATTTGGGCCAATATTGATGGTGGAACAGCTTATAGTTTTGTTAAAAATTCAAATGGTAAATATATTAAAAAGCCTTATCAAACTTCCGGCATTGGTGGAGGTGTTATTCTCATGCATGATATTCATGAACGCACTATTCAAGGAGTGGAGATTTTTCTTCGTGAATGGTCTCAAAACAATAGGGGAGTGGAAATAGTCCCACTCACCCAAGCACGTGATTATAATTATTCAGATAGAGATTGTAGTCGTTATAATAAATACTAATATTTAACAGAACATCCGTAAGGTTTTGTTTTTGCAATTTTTGGTGTTCTTCCAGCCAGAACATCTTCTACGGCCATATTGACATAGTTTTTTGCCTTTTGAATATCTGCAGGATTTGAGCTTGGAATACTATCTATTGCACCTATATAGGAAAGTCTAAAATTGGGATTAATGATATACATATGTGGAGTAGTAACTGCATTATACATTTTTCCAACATCACCACTTTCATCAATTAATATATGATGGGCCATAGATCCATATTTCTCTTTATCTGCTTTTGCTTGCTCAGGAGTAGAATGTCCTTGTCTACCCTTAGCTGAAGAGATAATGGACAGCCATATTGTATTTTTATCTATGTTTATTTTCTGTGTAGCCTGCATATTTTTGGCATCATAATGTTTCCGTACAAATGGACAGCCATGATTTAACCATTCAAGAATAATTGTTTTGCCTTTAAAATCTGATAGTTTATAAGTTTTTCCATCATGTGAGCGAAGAGAGAAATCCGGTGCTGTTTCTCCAGGAGAGAGTGCAAGAACTGAAAAAGAGACTAAAAGACTCAATAATATTTTCATAAAAACTCCTTTTGAGAAATTATAGAGAGTTCTCTCATTTAAGCAATACTGTCTATTTGATATATGACGTTTTATTCTTTTTGATTATTGCCCGATAAGCTTATATGAAAATACTAATTATAACATTTTTTTGGTCGGTTATAACTTTATCTCAAGAAGCTTTTGTTACTGAAGTGTTAAAAGGCGTTGAAGATATTCATGAAGTTGCTGGAGGGACTGGTCTAGCTTCTAAAATGAGTTGTGATTTGTCTGATCAAGGGCCAATTGATTATTATACACCTCAGAAGGCCATTGCAGACTTAAATTCAGGAAAACTGGTTTTTATGGGAAGAGATCTCTTTCCTGGTAGTGATCAAAATAGAACTTGTGTGTTTAAAAATGAGAAGATTTATTTATTATACAATAATTGCATGTCGAGCAGGAAAGAAGCACCAGCACTTTCTATAGAGATTATTGATCATAATGGAAATACAACTAGTTTTTATGTCGAAAACAGCCACAAAAATTCTGGGACCATAAGCGCTATGCAACGTTCTCAGTACGACAGCAATTGGACTATTGGCCACAAGGTTTATAATAAATTAGGCTCCAATGAAACAATGAGCGGGCTTAAAAACTATGTAAAAGATCGATATGATAATACGAAAGGTGCTTGTTATATTGGTGGTGTTATAAAAGCTCAAGATCCATCAACTAAGCCTGTTTGCTTTGGGGATTTAGAAAGTTCTTTGAGTCTTTGGGGCTCAGAAGCAAAAAAGTTTTGGGATAAGCCTGGAGATATTTGGTTTTCAACTCAACAAAATTTAAGATCAATTATTGTTGCAGCTCCTTACTAGAATATTTGCATTGATTTCTTTAATGCATGAAAAGGCTTAGAAAAATTTGCTTTAGTATAATTGGTTCCCATATCTTCTAAGATATCTTTAGGATCTGTGCTTCCTTCATTGGCCTCAGTTCTTCTAATTAGCTCATTTGTAAAATCATAAACAAGTATAAAGGCACAAGAAAGAGGAGGGATCTGCTTGTAAGTTAGACCTCTAGGAAAACCTGAACCATCAGGCTTTTCATGGTGCTGTAAAACGATTGTTATCTCATCAGTTAGGAAGCTATTTTGTCTTTCAAGCATTTTTGCACTTTGGGCAGGGTGATTTTTTACAATCTCTTGCTCAGTTCTGCTAAGTTCATCATAACGTGGATCTTTAGTTGAAAGAACCCTAACCATATGATCTTGTTCTTCCAAGAAAGCGAAATCACAAAAAACAGAGGCGTACACAAGTTTTTTAAGAGTATTGTATGAATCCCAACCAGCGTGTTGAACTAAACCTCCAAGTAGGTAATTCATAATACTTGATTGAACAAAAAAATAGTTTTTTTGCTTTAAAAGTTTTTTGACAAGGGCCGAAAGATTCCTTGTGCTTTTAAGAACATCTTGAACACTGTCAACAATATCATCAGTAAACTCAATGACACTTTCTGAAATCCCCATAGATCTAACAGTATCTTGTACTTGTTTGATTGATTGAAGCTGTACTTGGATTTTTTCAGCAGTAGATGCATTTGGGTTTTTAAGTTTTGAGCGTAGGTTGCTGAATACTATATCAACTAATTTATTAAATTCTTTTTCTTCTTGATATAAATATCTTCCACCTTTTCTATGTATATTTTCAATTGTATCTGTACTTATTTCTGCTCCACCCTTAATAACTTTAATGAATTTTCCACTAGGAAGTCTTACAAAAACATCAGAGTCTACACTTTTAACTTTTAGAAAATAATCTGTTTTAACACGACAAAGTTTTTTGCCTTCATGCTGGACTGGACCTAGGGCCCTAGCGTTTTGTCCATGAAGCCTTACATAGAGGTCTTCTATAATGACAATATAATCTTCTTTAATTTTATGTTTTAAAACAACATGATTGTATTTACTATTTTTAAAAAACTCATCAAAACAATTAACATCTTCCTCGTTTTGACCGTCAAAAATACAAATAAATGCTTTTTGACTTGTAACTAAGTTGAAATCATAAAGCTGCTTACCAATCTCACTGTCAAGAGCATAATCTGTAATAACAACTTTTATTTGTTCATCAACAGTTAGCTTTGTCTTTGCCCCTTTAAATGAGTTAACATGCTCTACATCAAAAGGGATTTTCGCTTCCGTCTTTATTGTAAGAAACTCTTGGAGGTCTTGATCTTGGGTAACAAGAAGAATTTTGGAGTTCTCCATATCTAGATAAATCCCTGTTCATTGGTTTGGCATCCTATCGGATAGATAGCTTAATAATTATACATGAAGAACTTGTTAGAGAAACAATAGATTTTATAGTCTTTAATACTGCTCAGATTCCTGAGCTTTAAATTTCTTAGTCTTTTTCTTGAGTAATCTAGATGATATAAAAATCATATGAAAATATCTATCTTAACACTCATACTAGTCGTTTCATCATGCGCCATACTTGAGCAAAATAATTTCAAAAGTCGTTTTGTAACAGGTAAAAATTTAAAACCTGAAGAGATCACTAATTTAAAAAGATACCTAGGGAGAAGTGGATCTGAAAATTTTGGTAATTTTAAGTATCGTGTTCAATTTTTAACAAAACCTTATTTAAAAAGATTTTTAAATGCAGGGGAGCAAGTTTCACTTGTCTTTGATCAACTAAAATTCAATACAAAATATCTTTATCAAAATAAATCTTGCTTTGAGTTTATTTTAGATTTTAATTCACCAGATCTTGAAGACAAGTCCTTAGAACACTGGGTCTTAGAGGCACAAGACTCCAAAGGAAAGCGTTATAAACTTGAACCTATAAAAGAGTATTATGGAAATCCAGGCTGGAAAGATAGAGCTGGAAAAAAAGATGGCAAATGGTATATGGGAAGTGTTGTTTGCTCAAACGAGCCCATTGATTATGAACCAGCCTTTGATATTCTTGTTTATTATAATGAATCTTTTATGAAAATCTTCAATGAAGAAAATGAAAAATTAAAACCATCAATTTTAAGTTTTAAAGACTATAGCAGAAAAGGTACTGATCAAAATAAACTCTTGGATCAAGAAAAATCTAATAAAAAGAAAGAGATCAAAAGAACATTTAAATTTAAGCGTCGAAATGGCTAGGGTTAATTATGAAAAAAGTTTTTATCACACTATCACTAATCTTGTTAATATCTTGTAATAAAGATAACTCAGGAAATAATAAAGAACTTTGGATTTATACTTCAATGTATAAAGACACGATCTCAGACATAACACCACGCCTTGAGAAAGCATTCCCTGGGGTTACTTTTAATTGGTACCAAGCTGGATCGGAAGATATTGCATCTAAAGTTAATGCTGAAATTTTAGCTGGCCGTATTCAAGCAGATATACTTATCTCAAGTGATCGTTTTTGGTATGAAGAGATGGCCAATATGGGAAATCTTCATTCGTTTAAAAATTCAGTTTGGGATGAAATATCTCCACAGCTAAAGCGTGATGATGGATTATATTCAACAGTTAGCATTCCAGTAATGGTGCTTGCTTATAATAAAGAAGCAGTTGAAAGCTCTGATGCTCCTAAAACATTTAAAGAAATGTCTGACTCAAAATGGAAAGGGAAATTTACAACAGGTTCACCATTAAGCTCAGGAACTAATTTTACAACTATGGCCATGCTACAACATCATTATGGGTGGAAATATTTTCAATCACTTAAAAATAATGAAACTATCTCTCAAGGAGGAAACTCTGCTGTTATTCGACGTCTTCAATCAAAAGAACGACCTGTTGGTTGGGTTTTATTAGAAAACTTATTACGTTTTAAAGGCAAGGATGAAAGACTTCAAATTGTCTATCCTGAAGATGGAGTAGTAACTCACTCAAATATTATGGCAATAACTAAAAAAGATGGTGACCGTAGTCTGGCTCAAAAATTTGCAAATTGGATGTTTAGTGAAGAAGGCCAAATGGCCATGACTAGATCTTATATGTATTCACCTCTTGCTAAAATTGCTCCACCTGCTGGTGCACCTGACCTGAGTAAGCTATTGGATAACTCATTTCCTTGGACAAAAGAATTCTTAGATAAAGTAACTAAAACTAGAAGCAATCTTAAAGAGAAGTATACTGAGATTATGTTTAATTAATGAAAAACTTATTCAATAGAGCAACATTAATAGAAAGGACCATTATGTCTATGGCCTTTTTAATATTGCTTGCTTTTTGTTTATACCCTTTTCTTGTTTTAGCCTTCAAAGTATTTTTTCCCGGAGCCAGTTCTGAATTCACTCTTAAGTATTTAGGTTCAATCCTTGATAGTAAATCTACTTATACTGCAATAACTAATACGCTTTTAATTTCCTTTTTGGTTGGTTTGCTTAGTACAATCTTGGCCGTACCTTTGGCCTGGCTTTTCACTAGGTCAGATATTTCAGGTGCTCGCAAATGGAGAAGTCTTTTTAGTCTTCCGTACGCCATCCCCCCTTATATAGGGGCAATGGCATGGATTTATTTAGCTAATCCTACAAATGGAATTATTAATATAATTATAGACTCTTCTTTTTTTAATATTTACACAATGTCTGGACTCGTTTGGGTAATGAGCAGTTTTTTTTACACGTTTATTTTGCTTAGTGTAGCAAGTGCCCTAGATAGAATGGATCCTTCCCTTGAAGAAGCTGCTCGACTATCTGGAGCCAATGGACTTCAGGTCTTTTTAAAAATTACATTACCTATTATCTTGCCTGCACTTATGAGTGGTGTTTTATTAGTCATTCTCGCTGCTGCTGCAAGTTTTGGAGTGCCAGCTTTGATAGGCAGCCCTGCTGGTATATTTTTAATGACTACAAAAATTTATACTTTACAAAAAATGGGATCACTTAATGGAGTCTATCAAGCAGGTGCTCTGTCAATTATTCTGTTAATCCTTGCTGTAATTGTTCTATATTTTAATCAATTTATCTTAAAAAAAGGCTATTATAAAACTGTCGGTGGAAAATCCTCTCGTGCTTCTTTAGTTAATCTTGGTCAATATAAATATTTAGTTTCAATTTTCCTTATCGTTCTTTTTTCTCTTGTTTTTTTGATACCATTAGGTGGAATAATAATAACTGCATTAAGCAAAATTCAAGGAAAATTATCTTTAAATAATTTAGGATTCCAAAATTTTTCAAAAATATTTTTTGAAGTAGATGAAACTCCTAGAGCTTTTTTTAACTCTTTCAAACTAGCATCCATTGCAGCTACTCTTAGTGCCTTCTTTGGACTTATCTTGGCCTATATAAAAGTAAAAACTTCATATAAGGGTAGATCAAGTATAGAGGTTTTCGCCTCTCTTCCTTATGCTGCTCCAGGAACAGTTCTTGCTTTTGCTTTTATCTTAACTTTTAGCTCGTCATTTTTTGGATTACCTTTTAGTTTGTACAACACGGCCCTGCTTATTGGTTTAGCCTATTTTGTTAAATATCTTAATTTTTCACTTAGAACTACAGCTGATGGTTTAGGACAAATAGATGATGTTTTAGCAGAAGCTGCAAGAGTTTCTGGAGCAACATGGGTTACCACCATGAAAAAAATATGGTTTCCACTATTAATACCTTCTCTAACTGCTAGCTGGTTCTTGGTTTTTATGCCTGCATTTAGTGAGTTAACGATGACAATTCTTTTGACTGGGCCTGGTCTTGAGACTTTAGGGACTCTTATTTTTCAATTGCAGGAGTATGCAGATGCGAGTGGGGGAGGAGCTGCTGTACTGGCCCTTATTACAATTGCTGTCGTTGCGCTTATTAATTATCTTGTTAAAAAGTTCTCTAAAGGGAGATACGGCTTATGAGTACTGTTGATTTTATAAATGTTGGGAAATCCTATGGATCTGTTCAGGTTATAAAAGACTTTAATCTCTCAATTAAAGACGGTGATTTTGTTTCATTTCTTGGTCCTTCAGGATGTGGTAAAACAACTTGTTTACGTATGGTTTCAGGTTTAGAAGTAAACTCAAAAGGCTCAATTAAGATAGGGGCGGAGTTAGTCTCACAGCCTGAAAATTCAATCAATATTGCTCCAGAGAAAAGAAATGTTGGTATGGTTTTTCAAAGTTATGCAGTCTGGCCTCATATGACAGTTTTTGAAAATATTGCTTTTCCGCTTAGGATCTCTAAAGTTAATAACAGCGAGATTAAAGAAAGAGTATCTGAAATTATAAATATAGTTGAAATGAACGGCCTTGATGAAAGAATGCCCAATCAACTTTCAGGAGGTCAACAACAAAGAGTTGCTCTTGCAAGAGGTCTAGTTGCAAAGCCAGATGTCCTATTATTAGATGAACCCCTTTCAAACCTAGATGCCAAGCTACGTGAAAAGATGAGAGTTGATATAAGAAATATTCAACAAAAATTTGGTATTACTTGTATTTATGTCACCCATGATCAGATAGAGGCATTTACTATGAGTGATCATATTGTAATTTTAGATCATGGAGATATGATCCAAACAGGAACCCCTGAGCAAATTAGAAATAATCCTATAAATGAATTTGTAAGAGACTTTATAAATTAACGTTTAGCAATTCTTACAAATCTTTCTTTGCTATTAGGGTAGAGTTGAGTTGCTTTATGGACGATATCGTCAATTTCTTCAGCTTTTCTATCCAGTTGGACTGATTTTTCTAACATTATTTGATAAACAATTTCATCATTTATACCTTCGCGAGTAAGGTTCATAGCATACATTAGAGTCTTTTCTGCAGAATGGGCCTTATTATTTATTTCAAGTTCCATTAATTTAAACTCTTTTGTATTTTTGTTTTCATCTGCAAAAGACCCAAAAATTTGATCTGCTTTCTCTGTTGCGCCCAGCTTAATGAGATTAGTAATGATTCTTCTGAGGATTTCTTTTTTTCCCATAGAAAATTTAACGGCACTTTCTAATATCTCTATGGCGCTGTCATTTTTATCACTTCTCATAAGATGTTCAGCTAAAATTGTCATTCCCGCTGAAACATTAAGTTTTATAATCGGATCAGCTTCTTCTAATTGATCAAATAGTTTCCATATTTTATAAATATCATCATATTGTTCTGTTAAAATTGAGAGCTTTGTAATTAAAGGTATATGAAATGGATTAAGTGGATACTCTTTTAATAAACGAGCCTGAAACTTATAAGCTTCTTGATAGTCTTTTTTCTCAAAAGTAATATCTCTGGCCCCTTGTAGTGAACCATAATGTTTTGAATCAAGTTCTAAAGCTTCTATATATGATTCAAGGGCCTTCTCAAGATCACCTAATTCTTTAAATGAATTACCTTTATAGAATTGCGCTTTAGCTACAAGAGTAGGGGCATCATGAGATACCGATCTTTCTAATTGTGCTATGGCCTTTTCATAATCTTTTGCAAAATAATACTCTTTCGCTTCTTCTAAGTTCTTTACTTGAGCACTTGGTGATACCTTTTCTTCTAAAACTTTCAAAAATTCATCTTCTAAAACCTGAAGATTAAATGGTCTTGCTATATAGATATCAATTTCTCTCTCTAAAGCAATTGTTGCTGCAGCTAATGAGGTTTTTTCTGAAAGCAAACAAAAAATTACATCTAGTCTATTAGGTGAATTTTCTAAATGAATATCAAGTAAGTCTAAACCGGTATATTTACCAAGGTTGTAAGCTGAAATCACTATATGGGGTTTCTTTGATTTCATAATAATCTGAGCGTCTTCCATATCTTGAACCATATGAATATTAATAGTATCCATACCTAGGTTTGAAAGAACCTTTTTTAGTGTAGACCTACCAGATGAAGAAGTTTCATATATAAGTGCGACCTTACCTTTAAAGTAATTCACAATTTCTGAATTTTTAGCATCGTTTCTATCAAATGCCATAAATCATCACCTTATCTATGAACCAATTCTGAAATTTTCTCTTGCATAGATCTAATCATATCTATAATTCTTGGCCATCTGTAGGAATCATATTGTAATAGTTGTACGGTTATTAAATTCTGGTATTCATTCTGAGATAACTCAACAGAATCTACTCTTCCTGAAAACATGGCCGACTTTTTCAACATTTTTTCTTTATCTAATTTTAATAATTTTACAGGCGCAGGTGAGTTTAAAATATAAATAGTTAAGTAATGTCCAATATTACAGCTCATTTTTGGCACAGCAATGACCATCTGATCTTCTTTAATTTCAAAGATCTTACATTGGGTACTTTCAAGGCAATCAGTCTCGCTAGTATCGTTATGGAAAACTACTTGAAGACTGAGGCATTTAAAATGCTCTGATTTTATTAAATTTGATAACATAATGACTAATTATCAACTCGTTACTCCTGAGAACAAAATTTTTTTTAAGAATGAATTTTTAGCTGTAAAATTAATGATTTAGAAATCTTTTTGCTAATGAGAATTTCATGAAATTTAAGATTTATTGCCCGTAAAAAGAGGCATCCAGGCTCAGCTCGTATACAAGTTAGTGTGCACGATAAGAAACATTATCGTGCACAAAGGCCTTGAGAATTGTTCTATTGCTTTAAGCGAAACTTCTCATAAACCATTACTGCATTAACAAGGCTTTTACCATCAATCCCTTTATCAGTAAGTTCATCAATTGTAGCCTGTAATCTTATTGGGATTTTTTGTTCGCCATTTTCTGCTATTTGATCAAGTCTATGCATGAGGTGTGGGTTTTTAAAACGAATAAGAAGCTCTTTAAAATACTCATCTAAATTATAGTCTTTGATATGAACTGTTTGCCTAGCTTCTTGCCATATTGCTTGAACATTATCATATATAAGACCATGATTAATGGCCTCATGAACATATATATAGCCAAGTTGTAGTCCCGCATAGGCCAAATACGATTGAGCTGCACATAAAAGTCTAATTTTTGCTTTTTCAAATCCATGAATCTCTTTAACAATTTGTACGCCGCTTGTTTCAAGTTCGTTTTTTAAGTTTTTAATATTGTCTTGAATTATCCATTGAGAAAATTGCTCGGTAGCTACAATTGCTCTATTGTAAAACCCGGTTTTGGCCTCAAATTGATCTCTAAGCTCATCTGTTGTTGCCGGTACAATCCTATCAACAACAGTATTTGGAAAACTTACATTCTCTTTAATCCACTTTAATAAATGTTTATCATTAATAAGGCTAAGTATAGTTTCTTCTAATTGAGTGCCATTTGAGGGAATGTCATCACAACATAGAATAGATAAAGGCTTTGCTGATTTAATAAATCTTTCTTTCAATAAACGAGCCACAAGAAATGGTAATGTACGTGGATTTTCAATACTATCTGAAAATTTAAGCTTATAACCACTTTCTGTTACAGTTATTGTTATCAGGTCTATATCATGAACTTGGCCTAAAATACTTTCTAGGTCGTCTTCTAAGACAAGAATATCTTTTAAAATTTTTACTTCTTGCGCCTCTTCCCTATCTCCCCTTTGCCAAACCCAATAATCAAAATTACTTTCTTGTAATTCATATTTTGTATTTTGAGATTGGAGACTAACACCAACAACTCCTACAGGTAATTTGGCAAAATATTGAAAGATATGCGCCCTTGCAAACCGCCCTACTCCTAAATGAAGGATATTTGTTTTTAACTTATTTTTGTCATATTTAGCTTTATAAAGATTCATATTTAGTTGTTTTTCGTTTTTTAGGTAAGTTAACTTTAATAAGTAATATAAAAAACAGCTCAGGAATATGCGATTCTTTAGTTATTCTATTTTCATACTTGAGCTATAGACTATAGCCCTCATAAAAAATATTGTTTATACTCTTTTCTTATTGTTTACCCTGGGAGATTTCATGAAATTCACTGCTTTAATGCTTATTACTCTTTTGTTTACTAGTTGTAGTATGGTTCCTCGTCGCGAAGGAAATCTCGCCCAGATCCGTAAACAATCAGTAATAGAACGGGCCGAAATAGAAATGAGCTGCAATGAAAAGAAATTGACAGTAACACCTCATAAAAAAAGTCCATCTATTTTTGTGGCCGAGGGCTGTGGAAAAAAAGCTTTTTATAGCGCTAAATGTAGCTACCTTTATGGTGATGAGTCCTATTTTGTTTTAACTTTTAATATTTTTATAGAAACACAGTATGACTGCACTGCTGATTTTATTAAATATGCAAAAAAATAAAGACTACACTCTTACAAAAGAAGAAAAAGAACTTAGGGTCAAGCAACTTAATGAGCTTCAATACAAAGTGACCCAAAAAAATGGTACAGAGAAACCTTTTACTAATGATTATGATAGTAATCATAAAGAAGGTATCTATATTGATATTGTAAGTGGCGAACCTCTTTTTAGCTCTGTCCATAAATTTGATAGTGGGACTGGCTGGCCTAGTTTTGATCAGCCCTTATCAGAGGAAAATATTGTTTTAAAAAGAGATTTTAAAATGATTATACCAAGAACAGAGGTTCGTTCTAAGTATGGTGATTCCCATTTAGGACATGTCTTTAATGATGGTCCAAAAACAACTGGTAAGCGTTATTGTATGAACTCTGCGGCCATGAAGTTTATCCCCAAAGAGGAGTTATCTGATCATGGCCTAGAAGAATACCTAGATCTTTTTAAAAATGATTAGAAACTAATTTTGTTGGTAATCTCATCAACAATGCCATAACTCACAGATTCCTGCGCATTTAACCAAAAGTCTCTATCAAAATCTGCAAGAATTTGCTCAACAGATTTTCCACAATTTTCTGCCAAAATTTTTGCACCTAATTCTTTAGTTTTTTGAATTTGATCAGCTTGAATTTTAAGATCGCTAGCTGACCCTCTCATAACACCGCCAATGCTCGGCTGATGAATCATAACTTTTCCACTTGGCCATATTGTCCGCTTTCCTTTTTCCCCTCCCGAGAGAAGAATTGATCCCATAGAAGCGGCCATACCAATACAAATAGTCGATACCGGTGAGCTTATCATTTTCATTGTATCGTAAATAATCATCCCACTAGTCACTACCCCACCTGGGCTATTAATAAAAAACTCTATTGGCCTTCCTGAATCTAAAGACTCTAAGTAAAGAAGTTGATCTACAATTTTCTTAGCTGATTCATCATGAACTGGTCCCCAAAGAAAAATTCTTCTTTTAGAAAGAAATTCTTCTTGAAATCGTTGGTTCATTCCAAAATTTCCTAGAAGTTCTTCAAAGTTTGGTGTGTTATTTTCTTCGTTCATGAATCATCCTTTTTAATATTAGTATCTTTATTTTAATCTAAAACCGTTTTGAAAACACCCAAAGAAAACTTTGCTAATTCTCTTTGTTATCTTTTTTTTATATTCTCGCCATATGCCTATTAGATGAAAAACCGAAGCTTTTATTCCACTTTTTGGCCTTGTTTTTCCACACAAATTACATGACTATTCAACATTGCGGGTCGCAGTAAGTACCTTGATTTTATGCTTCCAAACAAAGTTTATTAGAAAAGAAATTGTAAGAACTTTTTGGTTTGTTTTACATCAAAAACTCTGTTACCGTTTTATTAATAGAGAGGAAAACAAAGCTGCCCGATATGGACGTTGGCGGTCTCCAAATTCACCAAATCTCAAATACGTCAGGAGAGGTGAACACACACAATCACGGAAGACCAAAACGGGACCAAGAAGTATTGCACCACCGTTTCCTCATTCTAATACGATTTTACATTTACGGTAATTTTTCAAAGCTATTTACTTAGTTGAGAAAACTTATAAACTTTTTTTGGAGGAAATCCATGGATCCTATCCTAACGCCTAGTGATAAAAGATTTATCCTACTACCTATCGAATACCAAGAAGTTTGGGACATGTATAAACAGGCCATGGCCAGTTTTTGGGTAGCTGAAGAAATTGATCTTTATCAAGATCTTTCTGACTGGGAAAAATTAAATGCCGATGAAAAGCATTTTATCTCTCACGTACTAGCATTTTTCTCTTCGAGTGATGGGATTGTTAATGAAAATCTTGCTCTTCGTTTTTATAACGATGTTCAAATTCCAGAAGCGAGATGCTTTTATGGTTTTCAGATTGCGATGGAAAATATTCATGCTGAGACTTATTCTTTGCTAATCGATACTTATATTAAAGATCAAACTGAAAAAGATCATTTATTTAACGCTATGGAAACAGTTCCTTGCGTGAAGAAAAAAGCTGATTGGGCAATGAAATGGATTTATTCTGAAAATGCTTCATTTGCCACCAGACTACTTGCTTTTGCGGCCGTTGAAGGGATTTTCTTTTCAGGATCTTTTTGTGCAATTTTCTGGCTTAAAAAACGCGGACTAATGCCAGGCCTTACATTCTCCAATGAGCTTATCTCTCGTGATGAAGGACTCCATACTGACTTTGCTTGTCTTTTATACCGTATGCTTCAAGACAAGCTTGATCATAGTGATGTTATTGCTTTGATCACAGAAGCAGTCGATATTGAAAAGGAATTTATCACAGAAGCATTACCTGTTTCATTGATTGGAATCAATTCAAAAATGATGACTCAATATATCGAATTCATTGCAGATCGACTTGTAAGAGAACTTGGGCTTGCACCTATCTATAATGCAACAAACCCGTTTGATTGGATGGAACTTATTTCCCTTGAAGGAAAAACTAATTTCTTTGAAAAAAGAGTTGCTGAATATCAAAAAGCGGGAGTTATGAACAAAAGAGAGGATATGACATTCACTCTTGATGCAGAATTTTAACTTGGATGAATTAGGGAGAGAATCATGTACGTAATTAATAGATCAGGGGAAAGAGTACCTGTTGCATTTGATAAAATTACAAAAAGAGTTGAAGGACTTTCTTTTGGATTAGATAGAGAAAATGTAGATCCTGTTACAATTGCTCAAAAGGTAATTGAGGGGATTTACGATGGTATTACAACAAGAGAACTAGATGATCTTTCTGCGGAAATTGCCGCTTACTTATCTACAAAGCACCCTGATTTTGCAAGATTAGCAGGTCGTATTGCTGTTTCTAATCTACATAGAAATACAGAGTCATCTTTTACTAAAAATATTAAGGCCATGTACAAATATGTTAACCCTGTAACAGGAGAACATTCGCCGCTTATCAGTCGTGAACTTCATGAACTTGTTAAAGATAATTATGCAAGACTTGATAGTATTATTGATTATGAAAGAGATTTCGATTTTGATTATTTTGGGTTTAAAACACTTGAGCGTTCATACCTATTGAAGATGGGTGGAAAAGTTGTAGAGCGTCCTCAACAATTATTGCTAAGAGTTTCTTTAGGCATTCATGGTGAAGATATTGAATCAGCTATTAAGACTTATGATCTTATGAGCCAAAAGTATTTTACACACGCCTCCCCTACTCTATTTAATTCAGGAACAAATAAACCTCAGCTCTCAAGCTGTTTTCTTCTCACAATGAAAGATGACAGTATTGAAGGTATTTATGAAACTTTAAAACAATGTTCTTTAATTTCTCAAAGTGCTGGTGGGATTGGACTTTCGATTCATAATATTCGTGCCAAAGGAACCTTTATTAAAGGAACTAATGGAGCATCAAACGGAATAGTTCCAATGCTTAGAGTATTTAATGATACTGCAAGGTATGTAGACCAAGGTGGTGGAAAGAGAAAAGGTGCCTTTGCAATCTATCTAGAACCATGGCACGCAGATATTAACGAATTCCTAGATCTTAAGAAAAATAACGGAAAAGAAGAGATGCGAGCAAGAGATCTTTTCTATGCACTTTGGATTCCAGATCTTTTTATGGAAAGAGTTGAGCAAAATGCTGATTGGCCACTTTTTTGTCCTCATGAATGCCCGGGACTAGCTGATACTTGGGGAGAAAATTTCAATGAGCTATTTTCTAAGTACGAAAAAGAAGGCAAGGCCAAGAAAACTGTTAAGGCCCAAGACCTTTGGTTTAAAATTCTAGAATCTCAAATTGAAACAGGTATGCCTTTCATGCTCTATAAAGACAGTGCTAACAGCAAGTCTAATCAGCAAAACCTAGGAACAATAAAATCATCTAATCTTTGTACTGAGATTATGGAATACACTGCTCCTGATGAAGTTGCTGTTTGTAATTTAGCTTCTATCTCATTACCAGCATTTGTTGATAAAAAAGGTGCTTATGATTTTCAAAAACTCTATGATGTTGCCTATCAGATAACTTTAAATCTTAATAAAATTATTGATATTAATTATTACCCTGTTGAAGAAGCTGCTAAATCAAACTTTCGTCACCGCCCTATTGGAATTGGTGTCCAAGGTCTTGCTGATACTTTTTTTAAGATGCGATTTCCTTTTGAATCACAAGATGCTCGTGCATTAAATGTTGAAATATTTGAAACTATTTATTTTGCAGCTGCTACGGCCTCAAAAGATCTTGCTATAAAAGATGGTCCATATGAAAGTTTTAAGGGCTCACCCATCTCAGAAGGCAAATTCCAATTTGATCTTTGGAATGTACAACCGACAGGAAGATGGGACTGGGATTCACTTAGAGCTGATGTTATGAAATACGGAGTGAGAAACTCTTTACTCCTAGCTCCTATGCCAACAGCTTCTACTTCTCAAATTCTTGGTAATACAGAGTGTTTTGAGCCAGTAACATCTAATATTTTCACAAGAAGAGTTCTCTCAGGTGAGTTTACCGTTATTAATAAGTATCTTATTCATGATCTTCTAGAGCATGGTCTTTGGAATGAAGAAATTAAAGATAAAATTATTGTCAATGGTGGCTCAGTTCAAGGTATTGATGAAATTCCACAAGAGCTTCAAGAGCTTTATAAAACTTCATGGGAAATTAAGCAAAAATCTATTGTAGATCTTGCAGCAGATAGAGGTGCTTTTATTGATCAATCACAATCTCTTAATATACATATGACTGACGCTAATTTTGGTAAACTTTCAAGTATGCATTTTCATTCTTGGAAAAAAGGCCTCAAGACAGGTATGTACTACCTAAGAACAAGAGCTGCTGTTAATGCAATTAAGTTTACTGTAAATAATAAAGAACAAATTGCAGAACAAGCTAAAGAGGCAATGGTTTGCTCTATTGAAAACCCTGATGACTGTATTGCTTGCGGTTCATAATCTATAAAATGACAGGATCAAGTATCACTTACTTGGTCCTGTGACCAATAAATCTTTGTCATAAAAACCATATTCATCAATATATTTTTTTACAATACTCATATTAAATTTACTCGCTAAGACAAAGTTTTTAAAGTACGAATAATTTGTATGATATGAATAAACACCAAAATCTTGCACACGCGGATGATTTCTAGATAAATTAAAATAATTCATTCTTTCATAAATAAAATCTTCAATCCATTTATCATCAAATCTAAGATGAGATATAGTTCTTTGTCCCAGTAGGTTACCTAAGACAGCACGACCTGGATCATTAGCAAGAAGCCTATCAATAAAATTTTGAGAGTACAGATCACCAGGAAGGCCAGCAAAAGCTTGTGAAAACCCAAAGCTTGATAACGTAATCTCTTTTACAGAAGAGAGATCAGTTAATCTTGCAAGTAGCATATTTATAAGTTTCTTTTTAGATTCTAAACTGGCTTCAGTTATATAGAAGCCTAAATGATAAGAGTTCTCTGATATGTCTTTAAGAAGAATCTCAAACTCATCAAAAAAATCATCTTTTAACTTAAGAGCAGGTTTATTCAAATCAAAATACATTCGGCATACATTGCGTAGAGACTCTGAGCCACAGATGATTTTATCATCAACTTTTTTGGTCCTATAAGAAAGCATGGCGCATTTAGAATAAAAAGAGTCACTTTTCAAACAAGATCCATAAACAGAATTATCAAATTGGTAATCTGTTAGATAACTAGACTTAAGGCCAAGATCAATAAGCTTTTTAATACCATTGTATTTATTCATCATTGTATGTGCTGGACCAGTGGCCCTGCAGGAATAAGCAGTCTCATCTTGTACAGTTATAAGGTCTTCTTTGTATTCATCAACAAGACCCAAATGATGAAATGTCTCATGGACAACAGTAGCGCAATTATTAAATATATGTTTAGTCATATACTTGTAATGACCTCTATCACTACTCTCTCGAGCACCTTGAATTCTAATTAAGGGTGCATCCTTATCAAGAAAAAGCTCAATATTGCCTCCCCTAGAGTCATTAAGAAAAGGATTTAGTTCTGTAAAACACTCATTAACTCTATCTATATAAATTTCATTATCATCTAAGATTTTATTGCTAGACTCTTCTACAAAGCTATAATTCACACCTATTTTAAATGAACTCTGAGTTAATCGCTGAATACTATATTTCTGTAATACGCCTGTTTTACTTTTATACTGAGGATTATCAACAATTATTTTTAAACCACTATCTATTTCTTCAAGGCAACTATCATTATAGCTATCTTGGAAAGCTTCTCGTTGAGCAAATACTTGAAATGAAAGTGTAAAAATTAGAAGAAATTTCATTCAAATAGATTACTTCTAAGTAGGTATGAACAAAGGGTCATTGTATATTTTACAATCTCTAACTATCTGATAATTAAAGAGATAATCTAGGCTCCCAAGAAAGGGAGCCTAGTGAAGATTATTTAAATACTACGTTTGAAAAAAGACTTGGAAGAGGAAGAACTGGCGCTGCAGATCTTAGGCTTTGAGGCCCTAGATTCTCGCTTGGAATATCAGCAACCATTTCCTTGGAAAACTCAATTGCTTCATTTAAGTCCATTTGCATGGCCAAGAAAGCGGCTTGAGAGGCCCTTGTTCCATTAACAATACCTTCGGATTTCACCATCCCTTTTAAAAACTCTTTGGTATCTACTGTTTCAAGAAGAATCTTTTTAACTTCTACAGGCTTAAGAGCAGGATTAATTGAGCGAACTAAATCAACAATACCAGCGACATATGGAGCTGCCTGTGATGTTCCGCTCACTCTTAGATACTCTCCACCAGGAATAGCTGAATTAATCCCCATTCCTGGAGCAGCAATATCTACTTTATTAATTCCATAATTTGAAAATGGAGCTAAAGCTGATCTTTCATATGTAGCAGCTACAGTAATCACATTATCACCTGAAACGTTTGCAGGGCTAATTGGTAGTTCATCATTATTTGTACCATCATTACCAGCTGCAAATACAAAGAAGGTATCAGGAGCCAAATTAACCATAGTGCTCCCCTCTTTTAGAAGAGCATTAATAAAATGCTTAGCAAGCGGAAGTAATTGTTCTTTAGTTCCATCTTTAAAAAATGCCAATTTATATAGAACACCAACGATCATCATGGCCTGAGCTGTACCAGTTCCAAAAGAGCCATTGGCAACTTTCGTTTTATGGCCATTAAGATAATAAGAGATTTCTTTTAAAAGTCCCATTTGCTCAGTAGCAAGTGTTGAAAGAAGACCTTTAATCATTTTTATTCTAAAACCATCTTTAGCAGTTCTAAGCCCAGTACTAAAGGGAAGTTTAACTTCAGTTGGAATTAGTTTAACTGAGAGTATTTCAGATTGAGGATTAACTCTTGAAGCGATATTTGCAACATGAGTACCATGTACAAAATTTCCAAATTTTTGAAGTTCAGCAATTGCTTTTTCATCTGAACGTATATCATTCATCCACTTAACTTCAGAACTTGTTGCTTGCCCAAGCATCATTTTTAATTGAATTTCAAAAAACTTATAAGGAAGGTCACTGAAAGTTCCTAAATAACTATAATCAATAACTTCATTATTTCCCTCAGCAAAGTTCCAACCTAAGACATCATCTTGATAGCCATTACGATCCTCGTCGCGATTATTACCTGGAATCTCAACTGGATTGTTCCAGACTTGATTAGTAAATGCTTCATGTTTTGTATCAACACCTGAATCAATAATTGCAAGTACGCCTGAATGTGCTGTAAAGCTTGCAAATATAAAGGTGAGTAATAGAAAATAACTTTTCATGGATGGCCTCCCTGCCTTATTTAAAATCCTTCTATACTACTATTATTTATTCAGACTAATTTGGGGTCAACAATTTGGCCGAGATGACATAAAGTTTTAGAAAAGGATTTAAAATGAAGCAAATCATTTATTGTACAAACCATATACCTAAAGCTTTTAGCGACTGTCTAGGTAAAGATTTTGAAATAAATATAACTCCATTTGAGAAGCTAGATAAAGACTTAAAAGCTCATAAGAACGCAATAGCACTGCTTACAACCCTTGAGGATAAAGTTAACGCAGAGTTTATTAATAAATTTAAAAACCTAAAAATCATTTCACAATACTCAGTTGGGGTTAATAATATTGACCTTGAATGCTGCAAGGAAAAAAGCATTCAAGTCGGTAATACCCCGGATGTTTTAACAGAAGCCACCGGCGACTTAGCACTAAGTTTGTTATTCAATATCTCTCGATTAATAAAACCTGCTATAAATAATGTAAAAAATGGCCAATGGACAGGCTGGGAACCTCAAGGTTTTCTAGGTCATGAGTTAAGAGGCAAAACTATTGGTATCTATGGCATGGGAAGAATAGGTTTTAATTTTGCTGAAAAGCTTTATAAGGCTTGGGATTGTAAAATTATCTACCATAATAGAAATAAGCATAAAGATGCTGATCTTATTAATGGGCAATTGGTAAGTTTTGATGAACTTGTAATAAACGCAGATATAATATCAATTCATGCACCATTAACTTCAGATAATATTAATATTTTTAATAAAAATATATTTTTAAAAATGAAAAAAGACTGCATGCTTATTAATACGGCGAGAGGTGCCCATATTAACTTGGACGAATTATTAGAAATTTTAGATGATCATCTTTTTGGAGTTGGCCTTGATGTAACAGAGCCAGAACCATTAAGTCATCATCATCCACTTGTTAACCACCCTAAATGCATTATTACACCTCATATAGGATCAGCAACAATAACTGCACGAAATAATATGGCAAGAATATGTGCGGAAAATATTTTGGCAGCAACACAAGGAAAAAAAATTCCTTTTAGTGCCTTATAGTCCAGGTATGCCCATCAAAAGATTTAATTTCTAGTAAATTATCTTCTTGTTTAATTATTTTAAATTTTTCTTTATGGCGATAATTAAAAAATTCTACTCGTTTTATGATTTCTTCAATAGGTTCTGCAATATTAAGACTTATCTTTTGTTTACCATTGCGTTTTTTCTCAAAAAGAGAAATTTTTAAATCATGAAAACTAAAAGAGGACTCTCCTATATCTGGCTCCATTCCAAACACATCTACAAAGTATTGTGATGTAGGCATTGAACTTTTAGTTTCAAAATGAAGATTAATTTCCATACCTTAATTATCTGCTCAATTAAGATTTTTTGCAATATTTGGATCATGAACTCTGAATATAAATGAATAAGGAAGTTTCGAAAATTTTTCCAAATAGCTTCGGTGAAGATCTTCACGACCGTCAATAAACGATTTCTTTGATACCCCTATTAACCAAATCTGATCATTATCAAAATCAGCAAATAACTCATCTATATGATCAAGTAAAAAAAGATTTTGCTCTCTATTTTTAGAAAAACCAAAGCATGGGTCAAGAATAAGTCTATTAGATAGATTATTCTTACTAAAAAAATTAACTGCAGAATAAAAATAACCTCTTAAATGATCCAAAAGATTTTGATTTGTTCCACGATACATATACTTCATATGATCATTTGTTAAATTTCTATGAGGTACTAAATTGTGAGAATAAACATAGGGTGAACTTGGAAATTGTTCTAGTACATTTAGTACTTCAATATTTAAATGCCCCGAAACATCATTGAATATCAATGGTTTGCTAAATTGATCTTGAACCATTCTAAAGACTTCAGGATAATATGTATCAATAGAAATGGGCTTCATAGGATCAGACTTTAAAAGAGTTTGCTGTAGTCTACTATATTCCATTGATCTTGAGACCTTGCTGCTCTTAGGTGCTGTTGACTGGGCCCCAATATCTAAAATATCAACTGAAAGATTATGACAATGATTTTTAAATGTATGCTTATCATTATAAGCTCCACCATCTGAAAATGAATCAGGAGTAGTATTAACTACTCCCATTATCTGAATATTCTTTGAAAAACTAAACTGTGACATTAAGCAATGACACCACCACCCTCACTTGGATCAGGGAGACCATCAAAAGATTTTTTTTCTTTGTCTTCAAGCTCATTTTTAAGATCTGAAGGAGGAGGATTTCCAGATTTTGGAGGCTCAATTATTGGAGCACCAATATCTTCTCCTGCTACAATTTTCTTTACCTGAGCTGCATCTAATGTTTCCCAGATTATTAATGCTTCAGATAATCGAATGAGAGCATCTTTGTTATCCTCAAGAATAACTTTTGCAATATTAAAGTTTTTATCAATTATGCTTTTTACTTCTTTATCAATTAGTTCTGCAGTGGCCTCACTATAATTATTTCCCTCACCTTGTCCCATTCCTACAAAGGGCTGTGTCTTAGCTTCACCGAAGGTTATAGGACCAAGAGTTTCACTCATTCCCCAACTACAAACCATATTTCTAGCTATTTCAGTAGCTCTTTCAATGTCATTGGAAGCACCATTTGTATATGTATCAAAAGTCATCTGCTCAGCAATACGTCCACCAAATAAAAAAGCAATCATATTCTCAGCTCTATCTCTTGTAAGGCTTAAATGATCTTCATTAGGAAGAGTCTGAGTAACGCCCAAAGCTCCACCACGAGGAATAATTGTAACTTTATGAATTGGATCAGTATGAGGCAGATTCATTCCAACAAGAGTATGTCCAGCTTCATGGTAAGCAGTATTTTTTTTCTCTTTATCAGAGATCACCATTGATTTTCTAGCAACACCCATAAGGACTTTATCTTTTGCATTTTCAAAATCAATATTAGCAATTAGCTTTTTATCTTCTCTAGCAGCAAGTAAAGCCGCTTCATTGACTAAATTTGCAAGGTCAGCACCTGTAAAACCTGGTGTTCCCTTAGCAATAGTCTCTAAATCGACATTTGTTTCAAGAGGAGTTTTTCTTGTATGAACCTTTAAAATACCAAGTCGACCTCGAACATCAGGACGGCCAACCATTACTCGCCTATCAAAACGTCCTGGACGTAAAAGAGCAGGGTCAAGAACATCAATTCTATTTGTAGCAGCAATAAGAATAACTCCCTCGTTAGACTCAAAACCATCCATTTCAACTAAAAGTTGGTTCAGTGTTTGTTCTCTTTCATCATGGCCTCCGCCCATTCCAGCACCACGATGTCTACCAACGGCATCAATCTCATCGATAAAGATAATACAAGGTGCATGTTTTTTTCCTTGCTCAAATAAATCTCTTACTCGAGAAGCACCAACACCAACAAACATTTCAACAAAATCAGAACCTGAGATAGAAAAAAATGGAACACCGGCTTCTCCTGCAACAGCGCGAGCAAGAAGTGTTTTCCCTGTACCTGGAGGCCCTACAAGAATAACACCTTTAGGGATCTTTCCCCCAAGTTGCGTATACTTTTTAGGATCTTTTAGAAAATCAACAACTTCTTCTAATTCTTCTTTGGATTCTTCAACACCTGAAACATCTTTAAAAGTAACTTTTTTATCTGATGGATTAAGCATTCGAGCACG
>CAYGJN010000011.1:0-34249 GCA_964350135.1 uncultured Bacteriovoracaceae bacterium
CCAGAAAGGGTGGCCGGAGAAACATCCAGTTTTTTAGCAAAACTTCTTAATGTAAGCCTCGGGTTTTTATTCTGAAGTTCTTTGAACTTTAACCCAAGGACGTTTTGAGAAACACTTAAATCCATAACCCTTTCTATCTTAAATACAAGAATTTTGAAACATAGTGTTTCAATTTTACAGACTTTCTAATTTCAGGGATTTACAGAAGGATAGAGGATATTAATTCTTTTTTGATCTAAAGCACTTAAATCTTGTCCCGGAGTATAGCTTTCACCAGAGGTTTTAATCATCGTATAGGATTGGCCATCTATAGAAAAGGCCGTGGGTGGGTAGAGCATTATTGATGAGTAATCAAAAGGTAGCCCAGAGAGCTTCTCACTGTACCAAGGAAGCTTTCTAAACTGAGGGTGAAACTCCTCATCAATATTTTCCCATAGCACTTGTATATGCTTGTCTCGATCAAGCCTTGCTTGCTCATGATGAAACCCTAGGACATGCATAAGTTCATGTGTGATTTGAGGGGATTTGCAGCCAGGTCCTAAGAAGACAGGTTGTTCACCACCTCTTTTACCAACGTAGGAATAGCAATGATCATCAGCAGCTGTGAAGACAATATAATCCTCTTGGTTATCTCGCTCAATAAATTCAATATTTGTTGAATAATTAAAAGCAAGCAAAGAGCTTTTGATTTCTCTTAATTGTACTTCGGGGATTGAAGATTCTATCTCATAGGGAATACGCCCTTTAGTCCATAAATCACTTGGAGCTAAAATCAAAGGTTTTCCCGTTTGTTGAGACTCTAAAACCTCATGAGCATCGGAGATAATAATATCTCCATGAGCAAGAGCTTTTCCACCCAATAGAACAACGCTAGTTATATAGATATTTCCTTTGTCATCATAGGGCTCGGTGTATTCTTCTAAAAACTCTTCAAGAGTTTTCCTTGTTACCTGTGTTTTAGGACTAGGAATTTTTTGATTCTGTCTTTTAAGTTTCTCAGGCTGTTTTTTAGGAGGAGTCATTTTGACAACTTCTCCTAATGAAGAGTTTGTTGTTTTTATCTCTCTATATTCTGAGTACCCTGAAGCTTGGTGAAAGGAGTTTCTATGTATAGGTCTTGTAAAATAATAAAAAAGACTTCCAATAAGCCCACATATAAAAATGTAGAGGATTTGTTTGTTCATATAAAGTGATTATAGCCCGGAGGGCTTAGTTGGAACAGGAGTCTTTGTTATCTGACTTCTTACAGGCGATAAAGTCTAAAAGCTTTTCAGCTAGTAAGTCCCCTTGATCATCATTAAATCCCCAAAGGTGAGCGGCTTCTTTAATAAGTCTGAACTTAATCTCAGCTTTTTCTTTTCGGTAGTTTTCAGGGTCTACTGCTTTACGAAATTTTCCGAAAGTCACATAAAAATTATCTAGGGCCTTGATATAAAGAACAGTTCTAAGAGTGAGTTCGTTGCCAGAAGTAAAAGTTTCTACAACTTCACTTCCCCAAGTAAGATAGCGACCTTCGTCTGATTCAGTATGGCCGTTTCTTACGTTTTTAATGACAGTGGCCAGTAGTTCAAGAGTCACATGCTGTTTATCAATATAGATCCTTTGCCCTGGCCAATCAGGATCTACTTTTTTCGACTCAAGAAGTAGTTTGAAATAGCCAGATGTTACCTCTTCGAGCTCAATACTGAGTTCAGTGCAAGCTTCATTTAGTATCCCTTGAGCGTGTCCCCAATCTCCATTTCCAACCATGTCCCCAGCGAAAGCTGATAGTTGAGTGAAGATGAGTAGAAATGCGATTAAAGTCTTTAGCATGACAGGAGTTTTAGCCCTGATTAGACTTTGCGTCAAGAACTTTTTTAATGTTTCACTACCTGTTGCATTTGAGTGAAACAGAAATTGCATGCTTGGAGCATTTTCAGGATTACTTGTGGCAATCCATACCTTATTAAAAGAGCCTGTTGGAAATTTTATTTCCCTGGTGTGTTTGCTTGGTAGGGTCCTCTTTGAGGGCCCTTTTTTATTTGAGTAAAAATATGTGAAGGTCTTTCAGATCCCTAAGGTTGATAAACAGTCCAGGCTCGAAGGCTCGCACTATTAAGTCTATCAAGAAGGTCAGCATCCCAAAGTCGTATTGTATGCCAGTTAGCATCTTGAACAACTAAATAGGTTTTGCCTGTTGGGCCTTTAACTGCTCCAGTAATTAGGATCATATGACCACCACCACTTGGTTCTCCCGAAGCAGTAGGTTGCCAAATTTTGGTACTTAGAGTTTCGCCACTACCATGGTCAATTGTACTATGAAGAGTTTTTCCCATTTTCTTTTGAACATCAAATCTTATAAGGATTGGGTGTTTGTGGGCATTGTTTAGGATTCCCTCTTTAAATTTTTGAGTGGAGCTTCTTGAAATTTCCCCAACTTTATATCCAAGCCGCTCGGCCATCTCCTCAATAGCATCTCTAAAGTTGCCATCAATATAATAATCATCCACGGCCTTTACGATGGTCTTTATTCTTTCACTCTCACTAGATAATTCTTTTGCGTTTTTACCATTACCCTTGTGACCACTATAAAGCATTTGTCTTTGGCAATTAAAAATAGCGAAAGCAGCACATGTACCACCTTCTTGTTGCTGAGTTTTAACAAGTTTTTCTGGATCTATTTCTTGAACACTTTTGGGATTATTATAAAGGTCTGTGAAATTTACTTTTTGCTCTGGAAAGATATGAACGGTTGAGTTTATATGATCTAGAAAAGCATAGTCTTGAGGTTTTCCATCAAGACCTATTAATTGTCCTAAAAAACTTGCGTTTTTAATAGGGACTTCTCTTTCAATTTGTAATTCAACTTTATCTCCAACTCTAAGTCCAATAGAGTCTTGGTTGCTTCTAGATAAGATATTATCGACTCTTACAATACATTCTGAGCTAAGCGCAAGGTTAGATAAAAGAAGTAAAAGAGCTAAAAGCTTCATAAAGTCCTCAAGAGATTTAGGCTGCACAGAATAAGAGGAAACTAGATTTGCTACAAGATTTATGAAAACTTTACCTAACAAAAAAAAGGCCCTCCAAAAGGAGAGCCTTAGATTATTTTCAGTAAGTTATATTCTTAAAGAAGTGGAGCGATAACAAGAGCTACAATAGACATAAGCTTTACTAGAATATTCATTGAAGGACCTGAAGTATCTTTAAACGGGTCACCAACAGTATCACCAGTTACAGCAGCCTTATGAGCTTCAGTTCCTTTTTTCTCACCAGGAACATGACCTTGTTCAATTGCTTTTTTAGCATTATCCCAAGCACCACCGGCATTGGACATAAAAAGAGCAAGAAGAACACCTGTTACAGTTGCACCAGCAAGCATTCCACCGAGAGCTTCTTTGCCTAAAAGAAATCCCATAAGTAGAGGAGCAAGAACAGCAACAATGCCAGGAAGAACCATCTCTTTAAGAGCAGCACTTGTTGCAATAGAAATACATCTTTCAGTATCAGGCTTTGCTGTACCTTCCATAATTCCAGGAATTTCTTTAAATTGACGACGAACTTCTTCAACCATTGATTGAGCTGCTTTACCAACAGAGCTCATTGTATTAGCACCAATAAAAAATGGAAGAGATCCACCGATTAAAAGTCCAATAACAACTAGAGGGCTCATAATATTTATACTTTGAAGATCAACTGCGCTTGCATAAGCAGAAAACATTGCAAGAGCCGTTAGAGCAGCTGAGCCAATGGCAAAACCTTTACCAATAGCAGCTGTTGTATTTCCAATTGAATCAAGACCATCAGTAATAGCACGAACCTCTGGTCCAAGCTCACTCATCTCTGCAATACCACCAGCATTATCAGAGATTGGTCCGTAAGCATCAACAGTCATTGTTACACCTGTTGTAGCAAGCATACCAACAGCAGCAATACCAATTCCGTATAATCCTGCATAATAGTTCGCACCAAAAATCGCAAGTGCAATTACGATGATAGGTGCAACACAAGAGTACATCCCTACCGCAATACCTGCGATAATATTTGTAGCAGGTCCAGTTTTTCCAGCGAGAGCAATTCCCTTAACTGGAGAAAACTCACCGGCAGTATAGTACTCAGTAATAAGCCCAACAAACAGACCAGCCATTGAACCAATAACCATGGCCCAAAAAGGTCCCATAGCATAAGGAAACGCACCAGCTTCAAAGTTCATTGATTTAATAAGTACATAAGATCCGCCAAAAAGAGCCACAAGCCCAACAATAGGAGCAAGTCTTAAGGCCCAAGCAGGATCAGTGTTTTTAAGAAGATTCATTGAAAGAACACCAAGCACACTTGCAACTAAACCAATTGTTATAATGAGGATTGGAAGTAAAACAGCAGCGTCTGCTTGATAAGCAAAAGTTGAACCAATAAACATAGTTGCTATAACTGAACCAACATAAGATTCAAAAATATCAGCGCCCATGCCTGCAGTATCACCAACATTATCACCAACATTATCAGCGATAGTTGCTGGGTTACGTGGATCATCTTCAGGAATTCCTGCCTCAACCTTACCTACAAGGTCAGCACCAACATCAGCAGCTTTAGTATAAATACCACCACCGATACGAGCAAAAAGAGCAATTGAAGAAGCACCCATGGCAAAACCATTGAGAGCCTCAATCGTAGTGCTTTGAGAAATAATTGTATAAGCAACCGCTACTCCAAGAAGTCCTAGAGAAGCAACACTCATACCCATAATTGAACCACCATAAAAGGCAACACTAAGCGCTTTTCCTTGTCCTGATTCTGCAGCAGCTTGTGCAGTTCGAACATTTGCTTTTGTTGCAGCCTTCATTCCGATAAAACCACAGAACATTGATGTTAAAGCACCAGCTAGGTAACAACCAGCAGAGTCCCACCCTAGTGATTCTGTAGAACCGATAAGAATTGCTACTACAGCAAGGAAGCCTAAAAGAATGGTGTATTCTTTTCTAAGAAAGGTCATTGAGCCTGACTCAATAAGACCCGCAATCTCAGTCATTTTAGCGTTACCTGCAGGTTGTTTAAGTACCCAAAAATAAGTGGACACTGCAAACAAAAAACCTGCGAAGCCGATAAAGGGACTGTAGCTAAAAAGATGAACAAACGAATCCATAAACAACTACTCCTGGAAAATGAAAATATCATTATTAGTGTTAAAGCTGTGAATTTGACAACCAATTAATTCGATCTAACATATCAATAGGGACGCATAATTTCATTACCTTTTTTCTACAGTATAAAGGAAGATTCTTGAGCAGCGAGTCACAGAGTTCTCATAAAAAGGTTTTTCTTTCTTCATTAAAAATGGGCATTGCAACATTGCTTAGTCGAATGTTGGGGCTAGTGCGCGAGCAGGTCATGGCCTTCTATTTTGGGGCAAGCGGGCTAACAGATGCCTTTCTTGTAGCCTATAGAATTCCTAATCTTTTAAGGGATCTTTTTGCGGAAGGGGCTTTTTCTTCAGCGTTTGTTCCCACTTTTACTGAGGCAAGAAAAGAAAAAGAGGAAAGGGCCAAAACTCTTCTTTGGAGTTTGTTTGTCTTATTATTGCTAGTAACCGGTGCTCTTAGTCTTGGGATCTATATTTTTGCTGATGATATAGTCAGATTATTTGCTCCAAGTTTTTTGAAGAATCCAGCTAAGTTTAAACTTACTGTAGAGCTCGTTCAAATTATGGCCCCTTTTCTGCTTTTAGTTTCTTTAGCAGCTCTTTTCATGGGCGCTCTTAATTCTTTAAAAGTATTTTTTATTCCATCTCTTGCTCCTGCAGTTTTTAATATTGTGATGATTAGTTCCATGGTTATTGGAGCTAATTATTTATGGGGAGATTTTGAACCTATTAAGGCCTTGGCCATAGGGGTTGTTTTAGGAGGAGTAGCTCAGGGGCTTATGCAAGTGCCTATGCTTTTTAAAAAGGGTTATCTTCCAAGAAAAATTGAAATTCATGATCCTCGAGTTAAGATAGTTTTTAAAAAATTAGGCCCTGGACTAATAGGGTTTGCAGCAACACAAATTAATCTCATTATTAACACAGTTCTTGCAAGCTCTGCTGGTGTAGGAGCGGTTTCATGGCTTAGCTATGCCTTTAGACTTTTTCAATTTCCCGTTGGAGTTGTAGGAGTCTCTGTTGCGAACTCAAACCTTGTACATTTTAGCGATGCTTGGAAAGAGAATAATAAAGAGCAGGCCATGGAGATTTTAAAATCCAGTATCCTTATAAGCCTTTTTGGTCTAATTCTCTCATTAGCCTTATTAGGCGCACTTTCTGAAATAACTGTTTCCCTTATATTTGAAAGAGGGAGGTTTACTTTACTTGATACAAGAAATACATCCATCGCTTTAAATTTTTACCTTCTAGGTCTTCCTTTTTATGGGCTTTATAAAATCCTGGTTCCCGTGTTTTATACAATTGATCGTCAGAATATTCCTGTGGTTTGCTCCATAGGTGGAATTATTTTTAATATCGTTTTTTGCGTAAGCCTGGTGGACACTTATGGCTATAGCGTATTAGCTCTTGGAACAAGCCTTTCTATCTTTTTGAATTCCATGGCGCAGTTCATTGTTCTTAAAAGAATAACTGGTAGTACTTGGGAATTATTAATTAATAAAAGGAATATAAAGATACTAGTTTCTGGGATTCTTTCTTTTGCCTTGTTGAAATGGTTGTCATTATTTTTTGCACCAATGCTTAAAGTTTTTTCTTATAAACTCTTGGGGCTAGGTGCTCTTGGGGCCATAGGAGTTTTTAGCTATCTCAGCCTTTTGTATATATTTGGTGAAAGGGAATTAATTCAAAGAGTTCTAGGTAAAATACTTAGAAAGAAATAGCCTTATTTGTTGTGCCATTGATTCCAGTCAAGTAAGATAGGCTAGTATTAATCTTGTCTACTTAGAGGGCGCGTCATAGATGAAGACAGATTTCGAAACCTTAATGGCTCTAGCAGCTTATACAGTTAACCATTTAGCAGAGCAAAAGCTCATTGAATTCAGTGTTGAAAAGCGCTTGGATTTAGTTGATGCAATGGCCACTGAGTTTGGAGTTAGTTTCGCAACTGATGAAGATATCCGCGATCAAGCCATCGAAGAAGTTGAAGATAAGATGGGTGCTGTTGAAGGTGATATCACTGAAACAGAAATGTTTAACCACGCTCGTAAAGAAATTATTAAATCATTTAATGGAGAGGTAATTGGGGGAATTTATTTAGTAGAATCCCTTAATCAAATCGGCCATAGAATGAAAGATTTCCTTTTAAATAGTGACCTTGTTGAAGATGTTTTCGCAACTGATGAAGATCTAGTAGATTTTCTTATTAAAGTTATTAGAAAATTTTCTCCACGTAGGGCCTAATCAGTGTTCATAATTCGTTGTTTAATTGTTTTGAGCTTACTTGGTGTCTCTTTGAAGTCATTTTCGAGTATGCTTTGTGCTTCAAATATTCGAGCCGAAGTCGTTCATATTCATGAACAAACTAAAGAAAAAGTTAATTTTAAAATTAGAATTCTTAAAAATGATAAAGATGAAAGCTCAGGAAGACTTGCTTGTGATTTCAAAACTTTTAAAGAGTACGATTTAGAATTTCCAAGAAAAAATGACTTCACTGCTATTGTCGGTGGAATAATTGATCTTAAAGTCGCAAAAAAGTCTGCCATGACTGAAGCAGGCCTAAAAGAGCAACTCTTTTGGGATCTTAAGTAAAATGTCTAACTGAGTAAATCGGTTACTCAAATCTCTTGAATATTCTTACGATAACCCTCGGGTGAGAAATATTTTATTCATTCTTAGTTTAATTTTATTCCAAAAAGTTTGGGCAGGATCAGTATGTTTAAATGATGGGCTAAGAGGTTTAGTAAGCGATGAGCTTGATACTCATACTATGAATATGCTCAATCATTATGAAAAAGAATTCAGAGAAGCTTCACTTGAGACATTAAAAAACAAACAAGCACTTTTAATTAGTGCTTATAAAAATGGAGAGCCTCACGCTCTTCATCTTTATAATATGGGTTTTCGCTTTGAAAAAGAGTTAGTTGTGCCATCTTTTAAGGATGTGATGAATTATTACCAAGAGGGAATGCAAAAATTGATAAGTCTTGGGAGACTAGATAAAAGAGATGTGCTTGAACCTGTTCTTGTTCTAGAAAAATTTAATAAAAAATCGGAAAAAATCTTTGTTAAGTTTGGAGATAAAATTCCTAAGGACTATCATCTATCTGCTTCAGGCATTGTGCCAGAGGATGTGCTGGTTGATTTGATATCTTCAGGACAGTTTCCTATGGGAGCAAATCGGTTGATGGACTCAGGAAGCCTTGGTGACGGTGCTTCCGAGTTTATTCATGATCTTGCACATTATACAGCTTTTCTCGACTATCCAGATTACTTAAAAATTTTTAAAAAACTAGCAATTGATGAGAGAAAGGGTTCTGAAGTTTTTCTTGAGGGGTTTAAAGGTCAGCATAGGGCCTATATTTATGAACTTTTACAAACAGTTCGGCCTGAAAAATTTGGTAACTTGAGAACTTTGTTAAAGGTTCCAGATAGTAGCTCTGGCTTTGTTCATATTGATACTATGAAAAAAACTTATAAAGCTCTTGATCAAGAAGAAGTAGACCGAATGATAAAAGAGCTTCAGGTAAAAATGCCTCAGGTTATGGAATATGTTGGTGGTGGTGCTAGAGATATAATTTCACGAGGAAATTTTGTGCATTTTAGAGATAATATTCACAGCCTTGCGGCCAATAGAAGTCCTTTAACTCATTTAGATGGTTTAGAAGAACTCAAAAATAAGGATCTAGCTGCTCAAAAAGAAGAACTTGCGATCATAGCAACTCTTTTAGATGGACTAAGTCAGGTGTCTGTTTCAGATATTTTAGAATCATACAATTTTTATAAAATTAAAAAAGGATCAAGGTTGAATCGATTTTATAAAGAGTCAGGACTTTATAAATACCCCAGGTTTTATAGTCATACCACTGGAGCCAGAGGCCTTTACGAAGCTTATAGAGAGAGCTTCTACACACCGTTTATAAATATAAGTCTTGGAAGCGCTGGGATGATGCTTTTTATTTATTATTATTTCGATGAGTAATCTCTAACTGCTTCAAATTATTGTCTTTTTCTCCATAGTTTTTATCTATATATAAGTACTTATTATCGATTTCATTTATCCTTTGTTTTAGCTGATAATAGACCAAGACTTAAAAGGAGATTTTATGAAAGTTTATCCATTAACAGTTATTGGCGGAGGAGCTGCAGGGGTGATGGCCACTTTGCGGTCTGTTTTAAATAACGATGAAACACTTTTTTTTCCAGGATCTCCAAAAGATAAAAAAAGATCTCGCGCTTTGTGGGTAGGGAAAATTGAAAATATCCCTGGAATGCTTGGTTATAAGAAAGGTATTGAAAACCCAAATAGAGAGACTCTTGAGTTTTTAGAAAAAGGTCCTTTTACTAAGAAATTACATTGGAAAAAAAATATTGGTGTATCAGATATTAAAAAAAATGCTGATGGAGTTTTTGAAGTAACTGACTCAAATGGAGACAAGTATTTGTCTGAATATATAATCCTTGCAACAGGAGTTATGGATGTACAACCAGAGATTGAAGGAGATATCACTCGTATTTTTCCTTATGCTAATACTCAACTTATAGACTATTGCATCCGCTGTGATGGTCATCATGTTTTAGGAAAGGAAACCTCAATCATCGGCCATGGAAATGGAGCTGCTTGGGTGGCCGTCATGCTTCATGAGCGATATGGAGTTTCTATGAGTATTATGACTCATGGTAAAGAGCCTGAGTTTGATACAGATGTAAAAAAACTTTTAAACCTTTATAAGATTGAGGTTTATAAAGATGAAATTGTTGACCTCAGAGGTGACCCAACAAAAGGTAGCTTTAAAGGTTTTATTTTAAAAAGTGGAAATTTTGTAGACAGTGAGTTTGCTTTTGTTTCTCTTGGTATGATGGTCTACAACAAATTAAGCACAGGCCTTGATGTTGAGTTAGACGAGAGAGGTTTTGTTAAAACAAATACTAAAGGAGAAAGCTCTATTCATAAATTTTATGTAGCAGGAGATTTACGGGCCAATACAAAAAAACAAGTTTATACCGCATGGGATACAGCAGTTGATAGTGCGGATGATATTAACGCAAAAATAAGACGCGCACGTCGCGAACAATTACTTAAAAAAGGAGGCTTTCATGTTTGAAAGTAAAGAAGGTAGCCGAGTTCCAGAAGTGAACTTTAGAGTTAGAGAGAATAATGATTGGACTGACTGGTCAACAAGCAAGCTTTTTGCAGGCAAAAAAGTTGTAGTATTTGCTTTACCAGGAGCCTTTACTCCAACTTGCTCATCTACTCATTTACCAAGGTATAACGATTTATACCCACAGTTTAAAGAAGCTGGAATTGATGCAATTTATTGCTTAAGTGTAAACGACACTTTTGTTATGAATGCATGGAAAGAAACTCAAGAAGCAGAAAATATTACTTTTATCCCTGATGGTAACGGTGATTTCACTGACAAAATTGGAGCACTGGTAGACAAATCTGATATTGGGTTTGGAAAAAGGACCTGGCGGTATTCGATGTTAGTTAATGATGGTGTTATTGAGAAAATGTTTATTGAACCTAATAAGCCAGGTGACCCATTTGAAGTAAGTGATGCAGATACAATGCTAGATTTTGTAAAACCAGGAGCTGCGAGACCAAAAGAAGCTACCATTTTTACAAAACCAGGATGCCCTCACTGTGCTCGTGCAAAAGACCTTCTTAAAAGTAAAGGTGTTAGCTTTAAAGAAATTGAAGGGGTGAGAACATCTTCACTTCGTTCAATGGGTGGAGCAGGGACATATCCTTTAGTTTTTGTTGGTGGGGAGAGAGTTGGTGGAGCTGACGAATTAGAAAAGTTTCTATAACGTCTGACCGCCCATGCTGAGGCGTCACACTCTGGTGACGCCCGCACAATGGTAAAGCTCCGACGTCAAAATGCTTAGGCATTTTGATCGCGGGCAGGAGCTGACGAATTAGAAAAGTTTCTATAATGTATTATTCCGCCCACGCATTGCAGGCGTTGACACTTCTGCAATAGCGTGACGGTAAAGCGCCCGTCAAAATGCTCATTGAGCATTTTGTCCGCTGCGCACGTGGCGCAAAACCTCTTCAAAATAAGGTCCTTCAACAAGACCATTTAAAACAGAGCTCTTACTATACATAAGATAATAGTAAGGCTCTGTTTCTTTTTTATGTACGCAAAGGTCTAGATAAACTCTTTCTGTGCCATATTGAGTGGCAGTAGTTTCATATCTTAAAAAAGGGCCAATCTTTTCTTTAATGAGTTGGTCTTCATCAAATTTAATCTCCATTCTTTGAATTTCTTTTTCCATAAGAGATTCTTCACTATCTGATACATCGCAAGTTTTTTTCTCAAACCATCCATACCAATCATATCGGGTATCAGTTCTTTCATATTTTAAAAGATTTTCTTCCTTCGCAGTTTGAGTCCACCAAGAAGGAATTTTAAGATTGAATTCAAAAAAAGGAGTATCAATGGCCGACTCTAAATAAGCGTCCTTTTCATTTAGAATGACGAAGGCCGTATAAATAACGGTCAAAAGAATTCCGATGAAAATGATCCAGTCCCAAGGCATGTTGTTGAATTTACACTCATAAAACTTATTTTGTATACAAAATTGCCGAAACATCATGCTTTGTTAAAGATCCACGACTAAACCACCGAAAGTACTTACGAGAGAATACTTAAAAGCCTTTGGGCGAGGTATATTATGAGAGTTCGAAACTACAACTTATTAAAGTTAGTCATTGTATCTATCCTTTATGTACAAAGCGGGATGGTTTACGGTCTGCCTGGGGTCTCCGGATCAGTCAGTGGATCAGTAGATATTTACGCTGATGATGGATTGGGTGGGTATTTAGAAGCTGATGCTAGTGTTGCTGCAGCTTTAGAATGTGATGAAGGGCTTTATCTAGCAGCTTCCAGATTTCCTAAATGCCAAAACTATATATTGGGCCGAGAGTGTAGTCAGTCAGCACTTAGGCAATGTATTCGTCTTTCAGAACAAGGCTACTTTACTCAAAATGATCCTGAACATTGTGTAAATTGTGAAACAAACTGGGGAGAAGTTATTCTCGGTGGTTTGGCCTTAACTGCAGGACCTCTTTTTAATTATCTAGGAAATAAACGTTGGGCGAAAGCTTACGAAAATATTGGAACAGCTCAATGGGATGCTTACGGTCAGTATGCAGATGCGATTAGAGAATTCCCTCAGCAATGTACAAATGGTTTTAATTCTTATTTAGATTATAGAACAAACCTTGGAATCAATTCTGCACTTAGCTCTGATGGTGTCGCAAGCTTCTATGAGTCCTGTGGACAAATGGCTGCTTACGCTGGCATTGGTGGGATGTTTGGAAACGGTTACGGTGGTGCAGGAAATGCATGGGACGGTGCTGGTTACTCTGGCGGCTTTATGAGTGGAATGCTTGGTCCGTGGTTTGGCGGCGGTCTTCCCCCTGGTTATCCAGGCGGTGGTGGCTTTCCTCCAGGCTATCCTGGTGGTGGGGGAGTCTTTGGTCCTGGCGGAAATATTTATGGAAATATGGGCTATAACTATGGTGGTAATTTAAATCTTGGATCTTTTAGTGGTGCCTTATTAGCAGGTATGCTTGGTCCAGGACTTCAAATAGGTCTCAATGCAAACGCAGGTCTTGGCTATCCTGGTTATCCAGGAGGAATGCAGGGATATCCTGGCGTAGGGGTACAAGGTAATTATGGGATTAACCCGGCTCTTTTAAATCCAAATTTTAATCTTGGTCTTCAAGGCCCATCATTGGGATATCCCAATGGTTATCCAAACGGCGTAGGGGTTCAGGGTAATTTTGGAGTTAATCCATATATAAGTTCACAGTATCCAGGTATGTTTCCAAATATGGGGGCCAACGTAAATCTTGGAATTAATCCAGGGGCACTTATTAATCCTAACTTTGGAATTAATGCTCAAGTTGGAATTCCTGGTGTGTATCCTGGACCTGGTTATAATGTGAATATGCCTGGAGTAACTCCAGGAGTAGTAATGTGTATTACAAATCCATGCCCTGGTGGACAATACCCTGGTGGACAATATCCAGGTCAATATCCAGGTCAATACCCAGGTCAATACCCAGGTCAATACCCAGGTCAATACCCAGGTCAATACCCTGGTGGAAATGTTTTTATAAATCCAAATGCAGGTATTCAAGGAAATTTAAATATTGGCCTTCCTAATTTTCAAATTGGTGTTAATGGCAACGTTGGAAATAATGGTTATGTCCAAGGTCCTAATGGACAAATTTATGGACCGAACGGCCAAATTATTGGTAACGGACAATTTCCTGGTTTTAATCCAAATTTTACAGGTGGCGTTCATGTGGGAACACCTGGATGGAACCCAAATGGTTATTGGTCAGGGGCCAATGGTCTAACTCCTTTTAACAACGGTAATGGTTCTTATTGGAACAATACTGGTGGATGGGGAAATAATACAGGTCAGTGGAACCAAGGTTACAATCAATGGAATCAAGGTTACCAAGGTCAGTTTAACCAATGGCAACAGCAACAACAAAATAGGCAAACTCAAAACAGTGCTATCTATGCTCGACAAGGAGCTGCGAGGCAAGGTTTACAAGGAGCCAGTCGAGGTCTTTACCAGAATTATTATAATGCTGGTCAGGACTACTATGGTCGCGGAAATATGAGCGGTGGCGCTTACGGTGGAGCACCATATGGTGCTGGTAATATTAGCGGTCAGTTTGGTTTTGGTTACAACGCTGGATTTGGCGGCGGCTACTAATAACTACCTTGCGTGAACCAAGGTTTTAATTTCGTTTTGAAATACAACATCTATCTTTGATTGATCGTTTATATTTTGAACGAAGCCTTTTCCAAAACTTTTGTGATCAATGCCATCACCAACAGAAAAAATCGTGCGAATATTGTAGGGAATAAAGCTATCTATTTTCTTTAGACCTTCTTGCCAGATTTCAGACAAAGGTCTTTCATCTTTTTTCTTCGATCTTTTACTAATCGCAGTTGTTCTTTTCTTGCCAGGAGCAGATGCACGATAGCCGTGAGACGCTCCACAAGTATTACATTTGCATTTTGCGATACTTCCGTTTTCTTTCATGGCCGTAATAAGATGGCCTAATTTCAGCTTGCAAGAGCCACAATAAGAGATAACCTCTTTTCCAACAGCATAACTACTCAATGGGAATCCTTTGTTATATTGGCGGTATAATAGCATTATAGTAAACAATAAGTATGAATAAAATGAAGAAAGATCTACTTTCTTATGCTCATTCACTCCCAAAATCACCTGGCTGTTATTTATTTAAGAATAAAAGCGGTGTAATTATCTATGTTGGCAAAGCAAAAAGCTTAAAAAGCAGAGTTTCCTCTTACTTCACAGATGCCAAGAAAACCCCAAAAACAGAAGTTTTAGTAGGTCATATTCGAGAAATTGATTTTTTATTAGCTGAAAATGAATCTGCAGCCTTTGTAATAGAAAATAACCTCATTAAAAAGTATAGACCACGTTATAACGTGATGCTTAAAGATGATAAAACCTATCCCTATGTTGTCATTAGTTATGACGAGCCGTTTCCACGTTTGGAGTATCAGAGAAATCCAAAGAGAAAGGGTAAAAAAGAAATTTATGGCCCATTTGTGGTTGGAAGTAATCTCAGTCAGGTTTTAAAAATTCTCACAAAATCATTTGAGCTTAGGGATTGTACCTTAAAAGAGTTTGAGTCAAGAAAACAGCCTTGTCTCTTGTATCAGATGAAACAATGTAGCGCTCCTTGTGTGCAAAAGATATTAGTAGAGGATTATGAAAAGGATTTAAATTTGGCCTTAAATCTTTTTAAAGGCAAAGGTCGAAAGACTCTTTCAACTCTTAAAAAAAGAATGGAGTCTGCAAGTAAAAATGAAGAGTATGAAAGGGCTGCCATTATAAGAGATGGGATTATTACTCTAGAAGGCTTTTTAAACTTTCAACATGAGCTTGCTGAATCTAATAAAGGGCAAGGGGATAAAGATTTTGTTGGTTTTTATCTCGGGGAGCAAGAAGTAGATATATGTATTTATATGATGAGAAATGGAATGATTCTTGGGCATAAGAATTTTCATTTTCCTACAATTGATGCCACAGTTGATTTAGAAGAACATATTTTAAATTATCTTTTGCAATATTACTCAACAACAAGTGAATCTCTCCCTAAAGATTTAATTCTACCATTTAAAAAAGAACAAATTGAATTAATGCAATTTGCTCTTAATGAAAGTATTGAAGAAAAAATAAAAATTTCTAAAGTTGCCCCTAGTACCAAAGGGTTTATAGGACTCACTGAAGAAAATGCAGAGAATACACAAAGAGTGAGGCTTGCTAATCAAGATAGTGTTTATGTGGGCCTGAATAAGCTTGCAGATTTACTAAATTTAGAAGAACGCCCACAGGTCCTTGAATGCTATGACGTGGCGGTTTTTCAAGGAAGTTCTCCAACTGCTGCACAAATTGTTTTTGTAGACGGACGGCCTGTGAAAAATCAATACCGTCATTATCATTTAAAAGAATTGCCCGAAGGAAATAATGATTTTGCTATGATGAAAGAGTTGCTTGCAAGAAGAGTAAAGCATGGCAATCTTCCTGATGTTTTTATTATTGATGGAGGGGTAGGACAGGTAAATACAGTAAAAAAAGTCCTACAAGAAGCAGAAATTGATCTTCCTGTTATTGGAATCGCAAAATCTAAAACTCTTAGCCATAGCAAAAAGTTTCAAAGAAAAGATGTTGAGAAAAGTGATGAAAGGCTTGTTATTCCTGGAAGAGCAAACCCCTATATTCTTTCAAAGAATCCATCTCTTTTTAAAATCATTGTACAAATGAGAGACGAGGCCCATCGTTTCTCTCGAAGACTTCACCATAAACAAGAGAACAAAAGAGTTCTTAATTCGTGGGTTGATGAAATCTACGGTATCGGAAGAATCACTCGTAACGAGATTTTAAAAAGCCTTGTCCACTCGCCCCAAGAGCTTGCTGATATGAACTTAACTCAAATCAGTCGAAGCCTTGGAGTGAATATTCCCGTGGCCCGCAAAATCAAAAATTATCTTAAACGAAAGTTTAATTGATAATATGAATGATCTTGCGATTACCTTTACCGCAATTAATGCAATGAGCATCTTCTTGCATGAGAAGGTTCTTGTGATCTGGCGTATGGCTCAAAATGAGTTCATGTCCGCAAGATTGGCAATAATGAGCCTTTTCTTTAATTTCTTTTACTGTTCCCACGTATGACTCGTGGCATTCAAATTGAAAATCTACTTCTTTTGGCATAGTTATTCCTTAGACGACAGGTTCTAAACGCTAACTGGTACCAACTTATCGAGTAGAGCTTTGATTATTTGAGATCAAATTTACTGCAGGGAAAGTTTGACCTAAGGAATTAGTTTGAAGGAAATTTTCACTAAACTTCTTAACCATAGAACTTCAAAAAGCTTTGAAGAGGCTATACTGCCTTCTCAATGGGCCCATGAGGCTTTGGGACATGCATTCAAAGAGACAAACCAACTTGACCAAAATACTATAGTTTTAAAAGAACCTATTGAAGTAGCTACTGTTCCATTAGAAAAAGTAGAACTTATTGAGTCCCTTGAATCATTTGTCTCAAAGAAAATAGAAACACAGGAAAAACCAGAACTTCAAATTGGAGACAGTGTTTTTAAAATTAAAGGTGAAACTAAATGCTTGAGTCTTGGCAAGTCGGAAAAACCAATAACAGAAAAATCTCTTAAAGTTTTATTTTTAAATGACTACTTTAGGGGAGAGTTTGGAGGGCTTAAAGAAGAGAGTTTCCAATTATTAGAGAAAATGGCTAAGGCAATGGGTCTTGAGCAAGAGGAATATAGAGTTAAAAGTTATTTTCAAGCTAAAGATAAAGCCAGCTTGGATACGATTAAAGAAGAGTCACATCAAAACCTTATTGATTTAATTGCTGAGACTAGGCCGTCTTTTATCATTACAGTGGGAGTTATGAGTGCTCAACATGTCCTAGAGAAAAAGGATCGTTTAACTAAACTAAGAGGCAAGCTTTTTGCCCGCTCTATTGAAGCGCAAGAAGAAACCCATTCTTTTCAAGTATTACCAATTTTCCATCCAGACTTTTTGCTCATTAATCCATCTATGAAGGCCACAACCTGGAATGATCTCAAGCTTGCTATAGAGCAGTTCTAAAAAATACATATCAAACTGGTCAGATATAAAAAAAATTCCCTGCTAAATTATCCATCTATCTCAAAACTTGTTGATAGGTTTTTTAATTACTAGAATAAAGATGACAGGAGTTGTCTTTGAATTTTCATGGAAGAATTATTGCTCTGCTTGTTTTAAGCACTGCCCTTTATGCAAAAGTACCTAATGTTCAAGTGCGTATTGGGAAAAATTTAAAATCTATTATTATCCACGGAACTGATCTTGAAAAAGAACAGGTTCTTACAAGTAAAACCAAAAGTTACTCTGGGAAAAAAGTCTTTAAATTTAACTGCAAAAGTAATGCTAAAAGTTCTGACCCCAATAAACCAATTTTGCTGGCGTCGCTAAGTTCTCCAAGTGGAATAATATCTTGGGGTAAAAAAGACTATAGAGGGAATCTTCATGTTACAACTTCTGAAACAAATAGAAGCTGTGATCTTATCAATGAGTCAAAAATGGAAGATTATATTTCTACTTTGTTGGCCAAAGAAATGAACTCCAAATGGCCAATAGAAGCCTTGAAGGCTCAGGCTATTGCAGCTAGAACTTATGCTCTTCATAGAATGAATCTTAATAAGAATGAAATTTTTCATTTAGAAAACTCTGAGCAAGACCAAGTCAGTGGAACTTACTCCGATGAGACAATACAAACAAGAAAAGCCTCAATGAATACACAAGGCTTAGTTTTAATGAATAAAAAAGGAAAGCTTGTTCCTTCATTTTTTCATTCTAAATGTGGTGGTCTTACTTTAGCTCCTCAGCATGTCTGGTCAGAGGTTGTTGTTGGTTATAAACAAGTTGAATGCATTTACTGTGCACCTCATGGCAAAAAAAATTGGATGCGCTATTTCTCTAAAGACAGACTTAAGAATGCCTTGCTAAGCCTCATTCCAGACAAGGCAGGTAAGAAGGCTGAGATTTTAATTTTACCCAGTCGAAATTCATATCCATATGTTCGTTTCTACATTGATGATAATTTAAAGATTGTTTCCAAGGCTAAACTGAGAAAAAAACTTGGTAGAAGGATCTTTCCTTCAAATAATTTTTCATTAGTATCTGTCGGCTCAGGTTTTAGAATGGAGGGAAGTGGTTATGGGCATGGGGTAGGCATGTGTCAGTACGGTGCCTTCGAAATGGCAAAGAAAGGTCTTAATTATAAGCAAATTCTCGCTTATTATTACCCTAACTTAAATATTAAAAAGATCTATTAAATGAAATCTTTATTTATCATCTTGTTATTTTCATCCTTTGTTCAAGCAGCAACCATTTTGATTGATCCAGGTCATGGAGGAGAAGATTTAGGAGCGAAGTCTTCAATTTGGAAAAATCAGAAGATGAGCGTTGTATTTGAAAAAGATATTGCACTCGAGCTTTCTAAGCTTATTCAAAAAGAACTCAAGGCCCTTGGATATAGTGTCTATTTAACTCGTAGTTATGATAGGGCCGTAAGTCTTCATGAAAGATCCCATATGGCAGATAAAGTAAGAGCAGATCTTTTCATTTCCGTTCATGCGAATTCATCAGGTAGTGCTGATTCAAATGGGGTGGAAACTTATTATCTTGATAATCATAAAGATAAGGCTATTAAAAAAATTGAAGATATCGAAAACAAAGAAACTAAAGGCAAGGAGGCGATTGTTAATCAAATCCTTATTGATTTGGCAGTTCAAAAAACAGCTCCTCTTTCAAAAAGACTTGCAGAGGCAGTTCACCTTCATGTTAAAAGAAAAATTTTAAGAAAATATAAAATTAAAGATAGGGGAGTTAAGCCAGGGCTTTTCTATGTTCTTGCACTTTCCAAGCGTCCTTCTATCTTGCTTGAGGTTGGTTTTTTAAGTCATCAAAAAGAACGCCAAAAAATTATGAATAAAACTTATCAGAAGGAATATGCCAAGGCTGTTGCTTTAGGTGTTGAGAAGTTTTTAGGTAAAAAATCAAAGAAAGAATCTTTGCCGTTGTTTTAAGTTTTTGATGTTATTTCTTAGATTTAAAATAGAAAAATAAAGGTGGATGTTTTCACACCCACCGAATAAGAGAGAGGGAGAGAGAGTACCCCATTCCAGGGGCATCCCCGGGTCGTTAGACCCGAGAAACTGTTAATTGTGTCTTAATAATAATAACCACCGTTATTACATAACTGGGGTGCATAATCTTGAAATCTAGAAAAGACCACTGGAAATTGTGCTGGTGGAAAGTATCCGCCATTATAACTCCAGTCACTAACTCCAACATAAAGTCCTGCAGAAGTTATTTCATTAACCTGGCAATCAGGTCGTGCCTTTACTACCATCGGCATAGTTAGTTGGATGTTTGTAACACCACGGCCGCTTGTAATAAGAGGATAAAAATCACACATATGGATCACAACATTTGCGTTACCATTTTGTAGTTGTTGAACTTCAATTACATCTCCAACAGATGAAACACCTACATAAATAGATTGAACTGCTCCACCAATACTTCCTGGTTGAAGATAGCCCATATAACCATCGTGAAACGAACCTTGAATACTATAAGTTGAAGAATAACGTTGCTGAGAACCACCACCTGAGTAGCCTCCGTTATATCCACCACCATAGCCAGATCCACATTGTACTTGATTCATAACCTGCTGAGCTGTTCCTGAAGCATAAGTTCCACCGTAATAGGCACCATCATCTGATCTGCCGTCATCTTTTCCGGTAAGCTTATTAACTTCACCACAAGCGATAAGCATAAATGCCATCGTCAGTAAGGTCATAAGGTTTAAAATTCGCGTCTTCATCTCTCTACTCCTAGATTACTTAAACTCAATAAAAGACTTATGCTTTTATATGCATGCAGCGTGCCAAAACAGTCTGGTCTCGAGAAAAATTAAGCAGAGAGAGAAGTCCTTTGAAATCAATGACTTACGTAGTCATTGCTTCGCAGGTGCAATCAAGTAGGCCCTCTAAATCGTCACTATATTAATAACTGTATAAACACTAGACAGTCAGACTAGGTTTAGTAGGTTTTAGTTGAGTTTAGAACCCGGATCCTATGAAAAATATTGTGTCTAGGATTAAGAATCAGTGTAATATAGTGACTTACAGATTCGACATATATCACTGTTATCAAAGGGTTTTAAATGAAGTTTTTAGTGGTTTTATTATTATCAGTTTTTATTGTGGGTTGTAATCCAGGTAAAGAGTCCATTCGAGAGGCCCTTAAGGATGACCCTAGTATCCTAGTGGATGCCATCAAGGCCAATCCGGGAGAGATTTTTGCTGCTATTAGAGATGCAGCTGCATCGGCCCAAAAAGATGAACAACAGAAAAAAGAAGAAGATGAGAAAAAGAAGCTAGAAGCTACTTTTGAAAATCCTCTTAAGCCAAATATTCGCCCAGATGAAGCTATTTTGGGACCTAAAAATGCTGCAATTACATTAGTTGAATATAGTGATTTTGAATGTCCGTTTTGTTCTCGTGCTCTAAATACGGTTAATGAGCTTAGGGCCAAATATGGTAAAAACCTAAGATTTATTTATAAGCATTTACCACTTAATTTCCACCCAAATGCTATGATGGCAGCTCAGTATTTTGAAGGTCTTCGACTTCAAAGTGTAGATAAGGCGTTTAAGTATCATGATGAGATTCTTCAAAACCTTCAAAAGGTAAAACAGGGTGAAAAGTACTTCAAAAAAGTAGCTAAAAGCCTTGGAGCTGATATGGGTAAGCTGGCAAAAGATGTTAACTCTAAAGAGGTTAAAGATAGAATTGCTGAAGATATGAAAGAGGCTGAAAAATTTGGTTTTAGAGGGACTCCTGGTTTTCTTATAAATGGTGTTCCTGTAAAAGGTGCTTACCCTGCAGATCACTTTGTAGGTATTGTTGAAGAGCTTAAAAAACGCGGAAAACTTTCTATATAGTTAATTTCTATTTAGAGCGAGATATTTAATGATCTCGCTCTAAAATTGGTCTATTCTCCCTTTCAATGAGAAGAAAAACACTAATTGATTTTATGAAGTCTAATGAAGAGCAAGGTAACGATTGCTCTAAATGCTCTGGGCTTTGTTGTACCTTTGTCTCTAATTCAATGATGATTACTCCTATTGAAACTAAAGAGATTTATGATTATCTCCTTATTCAAAATATGCTTGATAGTGAGTTGATCGCAAAGTTCAAGGATGCTGTAACAAAATATCGATTGGATTATGATCTTGGAACAGGAAGAAAAAGCTTAAGGCGCACTTATACTTGCCCCTTTTTCATGCATAAATCTCTAGGTTGTCCTTTGCCTCAAGAGATAAAACCTTATGGTTGTTTGGCCTTTAACCCTAATGGAAATGGGGTATTAGATGGAGAGAATTGTTCTTCAAATAAAGATAATTTAGTTAAAAGAGATGATGATAATAAAGTGGAAGAGTTAAGATTAAACAAATATTTTCAGTTTAATTGGGCCAAGTTACCAATTCCCTTGGCCCTATTAAAATATCACGAATCTATTGAGAAAGTGGAAGATAAGCACCGCTAACAACTTGTTGATCATTCATCATCCAAGTGTAGGCGATAGGATCATTAGCAGGATCATGAAAGAAAAGATCAGCATCTCCATCACCATCAAAGTCTCCCGCGACAACGCTTACTGAATAGTTTGAAGGAAAAGCACCTTGAACATTTTCTTCTGAGTTTTGTACATAGCTACTCATAAACCACATATGAGGTAAGTAAAAGCTGGCATTAGATTGAGGTTGAAAAAAGATATCGTCTTTTCCATCTTCATCAAAGTCACCAACAGCTTTTGGCCAATGGTTTAGTATAGTTGTTGTACCCATTCCATAAACACCTGTTACAGTACTTCCCGATACTGCCCATACAGCTGTCGCATTCGTTATTGGGTTATGCCATAAAATATCTGCTCTACCATCACCGTTAAAATCACCTGTGTTTACGATTGCCCATTGGCCATCAATAGTAAAACTTGAGCCTGGGTCTAGGTAAACAGCTGAAGTAATTGAAAGACCATTCATATACCATGCTGCTGCTTCGCCAGTTGTATCATTTTGAAAAATAATATCTGCTTTGCCATCATTATCAAGATCACCTACTGCTCCAACAATCCAATCAGGAGTTGGGCTAGACATAAGTGGGCTGGCCGAAACAATATATCCAGTTTGAACTAACCAGATAGAATAAGGGTTTGTTGTATTAGATGAATCCTTAATAAGGATATCTCCATCTCCATCACCATCAAAATCAGCAACACCCTCAATAGAACTTGTTGCGGAAAGACCTTGATCTAAAAGACTGGCGCCTATCATATTATGACCATACATATACCAAATCGCTACTCGACCTTGTCCACCAATTTCATGAAGAACAATATCGTCTCTATTATCACTATTAAAATCGGCAACACCTTTTACTGTCCATTTTTTTGAAAGTTCAGCGATTTCAAATGCAGTTGGAGGGCTGTCTACTCCGCCGCTTCCCCCGGTGCCACCAGTGCCTCCTGTTGAGCCACCACTGCCAGAACCTCCACCAGAGCTCCCACCAGTATTATTTGTAGGTGCTACGGCATTAGAGCCAGCTGTTGTATTCTCACCCTCATCACTTACACTACAGCTAGATACGGCCACAGCAATAAGTAAAAATAAACTCACGTGTAGAAACTGCTTAAAAGACTTCATAATTTGCTCCAATCAATATTAAATCTATATACCCAGTTATAGAGCAAGAGGTATGCCAGTTTTTGGTCGGAGGTTTCAAGTACTTAGGCTAAGAATTTGTAAAAATGAATGACGGTGTCTAATTTATTTACAGTTGGATGACAATATTCTCTAAGGGGTGATAGGCGCGAGGAGTATAGTTTTTAGAAAGCGGTCCATAAGAGCTATCAAATAAATAGTCTACCCATCTGTCTTGAAATCTTCTTGCTTCATTTAAATTCCAGGTCTGATTAAGTATTGAGAAATATCTCATACCTGACTCTGTATAAATCATCCCTGCAAGAGTTGAGATACCATTAAGTGTACCTGTTTTCCCCGCAAAGGAGTAGTTGTACTCAGAAAGCCTATCCTCAAGAGTCCCACCATCAATACCAGGAGCGGCTAAAATATCAAATGGGTCTAGAGTTTGTTTTTTTGCGACCTTATATAGGTTTTTCATAATCTGTACTATATCTGAACAACTCGCATAATTTCTTCCAAGACCTGAGCCATTATAAAGATAGATGCTATTGCTTAAATTAAGCTTTGTTCTAAGGTAATGATTAAAAGGAGTTTCCCCTCCTAAGTAATAAAAAACTTCATCTGCTATAAAATTAGATGAATAAATATTCATTTCTTTCAAAATTCTATGAAGAGGGTTGGAATGAAAGGCAATCTTAACGTTTGCTTTAGAAGGAGAGCTGTTTTTTATAAAAATATTGTTAACACTAAATGAAAGGTCTTTAAGATTATAATCAAGTCCACTTTTTTCTAGATCTTCTATAATATCTTGGTGAATGATCTTAAGATAATTCGGCCAGCTTTTAGTATTAAGAATTTCCTTTAATTCTTTTTGGATGGCCCTTCCATCATTTTCCCAGTTGAGTAAAAACTGGTGATCAAATGTAATAGTTTTGATCTCATGAATGTTAAGTGAGTTTAAGACAGAAATAAGAAGAAAAATATTTTCATAAACAAAGTAGGGATCACTTCCTCCAGCGATATGAATGCTGTTTTCACTAATATATACATTTGTTTTAAATCTAAAGTCCTTGCCTAGTCTATCTAGTGCCCAAAGGCTTGTGGCCATCTTAGTAAGTGAGGCAATTCTTTGTGATCTATTTGGGTGGGCACTTGAGATAAGTTTGTCTTGGTCAGCAAAGCAATGGGATTGTTGGTTTGTGTTGAGGTCAAAGTTAGAGAGGGTGTCTTCCCATGGCCCAGCAAAAGTTATTGGTATAAGTAGAATAAAACAGAAGAAAATGCGCATGTATTTTTATCTCTTAGCTGCTGCGCATTTGTAAACAATGCTTGGCATAAAGGTGACGGAGTTAAAAGGATGATTTAATCTAAATAGTATTAGTGGAATAAACATGGAATCAGAAACTTATTTTTTTAGCAAAAACGCGAAAGCTTCCCCTCAGACAATTCATGAGAACTGGCCCAGTATACTGTTCGCCAGTAAAGACCAGGTTTTAACTGAAACTCAAATCAAGCAAGGTCTTTATAATGACTTAAAGAAAGTATTAGATTCAGACCTTGTTCAAGCATCCAGGCAAATTTTAGAGCTGGAAGAGTTGCTTGTGGATAACTTTGAGTATCAATCCATAGAAAAAATCTTTGTTAAGCTCTCTCCTATCATTTTAAGAAGTTTCATTGAAAGTGAAACCCAGGCCCTTTCGGAAAAAGAGAGAGAGCAAATTTGGTTAGAGTCTCTAAGGGTTGCCATTGAAGATGAACTCTACCTTCTTAAAGAGGAACTTGAATCCTCTAAAAATCAGTACTAGTGCATCTTTTAATCTTTAAAAAGATAAAATAAAGTTAAAAAAAAATTGCAACATTCAAAAAAATACGTCACCCTTTAATTAACTGAGACGAAATAGCAATCTACTAGAATCTTTACAGGGAGTTCGTATGAACAAGAAAGAGCTAATCGAAGCAATCATTGAAAACAAAGACCTACGTCACATGACTAAAAAAGACGCTGATCTTTTCCTTTCAAGTGCTATGGATGTAATTAAAAAAGCAGTTAAAAAAGGTGATGATGTTTCACTTGTTGGTTTTGGTACTTTTACTAAAATTAGAAGAGCAGCTAGAACAGGTGTTAATCCTGCAACTGGTGAGAAAATTAAAATCAAAGCAAGAACACTACCTAAGTTCCGTCCAGGTAAAGCTTGGAAAGAAATGCTTTAAGATTTTAAATCAGGATGATTTAAATTTTTATATCAGGGGAGGCTTCGGCTTCCCTTTTTTTTTGTAAGACAGGCAAAATATTCCATAAAAAACCTTCCCGACTGTTTTACTCTGTGGAAATTATGACAGAGTAATGCACTTTTTTTAAAAAAACATGGCAAAAATTGCTAGTCAAGAATCTCCTACCTTGATTCTCTAAGCTTGAAACGTTATCATTTTGACAGGAGACAATAATCTCTCAAACCATGGAAGGTAACGAGATGGCCGAAGATCAAGGAGACAAAGCAGAAGAAGGTGAGAAAAAACTCACTATCCAGCAACCTGCTAAAGCAAATCCTCTATTACTAGTTGTTCTTATACTTATTCTTATCTGTATGGGTGGTATCGCTTATATGCAGTATCAACAACATGTAAGAGCATCAAGCCAGCCAAGTGTTCGTGATTTAGTTAAAGCACAATTAGATTCAATTGATCCTGGTGAAGAGAAGCAACCAGAAGACGCTCTTGCAAATAAAAAAGATCAAGATGGATTACTTCTTCCTTTAGATGGGTTTACAGCAAACCTTGCACAAGGTGATGGTCCTCGTAGATATGTAAAACTTAATACAGTACTTAAGTTTTCAAGAGATTCAAAAGAAGAAGAGTTTAAGGCTAGAAAGCCACAAATAAGAGACAGCATAATTAGTATATTGAACGCAAAGAGACCTTCGGATCTTTTGAAGCGTGAAGGTAAGGAATACCTTAAAGAAGAAATTAAAGCTGCGATTAATGCTTTTTTAGTTGATGGAAAAGTAGTCGACGTTTTTTACGTTGGCTTTCAAATTCAATAATTGGACAGTTGCTTTAGGAAGAAGCAACTCAACTCCCAGGAGGGGAAATGGCACAGGTCCTAAGTCAAGACGAAGTTGATGCTCTATTAAATGCTGTTAATGATGGTGACAGTGATGATCTACTAGGTGGCGGAGACGACGGTGATTTTGATGATTTCGGTGATGACGGCGCTGAAGATGAAAATATTCAGCCCTACGATTTAACTAATCAAGATAGAGTTATTCGTGGGCGAATGCCGATTTTGGAAATCATCTATGAACGTTTTATAAGAACGTTTCGAGTTTCTCTATCTAACTCACTAAGAAAAATTTCAACGATTTCAATGATATCTACTGACCTTCTAAAATTTGGGGAGTTTGTTAACACGTTACCAATACCATCTTGCATGTGTATTATTCGTTTCAATGAACTTAGAGGTCCAGCCTTACTTGTTTTTGAATCAAAGCTTGCTTACGCAATAATAGATTCATACTTTGGTGGAACAGATAGACCATTCACTAAAATTGAAGGAAAAGAATTTACGGCAATTGAACTTTCATTTATGAGAAGAGTAATGGATATGGCCATTACCGACCTTGAAGAAGCATGGGCTCCGGTTCACAAAATTGATGCTCAGTATGTTCGTACTGAAATTAATCCACAATTTGTAGGTGTTGTTCCCCCAAGTGATGTAATTATTGCAACAACATTTGAAGTTGAATTTGAATCAGCTTCAGGAACAGTTATGATCGTTGTTCCATACTCAACAATTGAGCCAATTAAGCAAAAACTAAGTTCATCTTTTCAAACTGATAATGATATTGGGGACAATCTTTGGACCCAGTTGATGAATAAACATCTTATGGGCACTAGCTCAGAGCTTATCGCAAAGCTTGGTGAGACTCAGATGAATGTTGGTGACCTTATTAATCTAGAAATTGGTGACGTAGTTCCTCTTCAGCAAGAAGCAAGTGGTGAGATATCAGTTGCGATCGAGGGAGTTTCTAAAATTAAAGGGCTAATCGGAATTTATAAAGGTTCAAGAGCAATACAAATTACAAGTACGGTTAAGGAAACACAAAAGGACTAAATCATGGGCGAAGAAAATAGCAATCAAGAAGAAGCTGTTCATACTGAAAACGCAGAAGTGAGAGTCGAAGCACCAGGGAATGACGGTGTTGAGGTTCGAAAACTTGCGGATGAAGTTCAGGCAGGGGATGACTCACTTAATAAACTCAAAGTTCAAAACCTTGATTTTATTTTAGATATACCTCTCAAGGTCAGTGTTGAACTGGGTAGAACAAGTATTTTGATTAAAGACCTTCTTCAATTGGGGCAAGGTTCAGTTTTGGAGCTGGACAAACTTGCAGGTGAACCATTGGAAGTACTAGTAAATGGAAAACTTGTTGCTAGGGGTGAAGTTGTTGTTGTTAATGAAAAATTTGGTATCAGGCTGACAGATATTATTAGCCCAATAGAAAGAATTGAGACGTTAAAATAGGATTTTTTATGAGAACAGTATTATTGTCATTACTTTTACTCTTACCTTTAACTAGTTATTCACAGATGAATATTGGAAAAGTTAATTTTAAGAACGTAAATAGTAAAAATGGAAAACTACTTATCGACTTCAATGGCCGAATAAGGAAATCTCCAGAGCTCTCAGTAAAAGGCAATCAATTAACAATTGTGCTACCTGAGTCGAGTATTAAGAAAACTGTTAATGAAAAGTTCTCTATTTATAACAAACTTGATTTTTCTCTTAATGCAAAAAAGGGAAGTAATAGAGATGTCATTATTACAGCAAATCTTCCATATGCCCTTTCAAAAATGAAGAATAAAGTCAGCATGACTTTAAAAGAAAATATAATTGAGGTCACAATACCTAAAGTTATTAGAAAAGGGTCAGTTGCAGTTTCAAATAAAATAGCTCCAGAAAAAAAGCAAACTCACAAAAGAGCTGTTGTAAAAAAAACGTCTCTTAAAAAAGAAAAATATGATGAAAAGTACCTAGATTATTTATTAGAGCAAAAAGAGAAAACAGGTGGTGAGGAAGTTGCTTTAAGTGATGCTGGATTAAAAAATGATGCTGTTACGACAATCCTTTCGGCTTCAGCTAGGCCAGAGAAAGAAGAGCCAGGTAAGAAGCAATTTTCTGTAATGAAGTATCTTGGTAAATACGTTGCCTTTCTTGGAGTTGTTTTGTTGCTGCTTTACGGAGTTGTCTTTGCAATGAAAAAAGGCGTACTAAAAAAAGGTAGCCTAGGGCTTTTAAAAAGAACGGACTCAATAAATGTAATAAGCACAACTTATGTTGGCCCTAAAAGAAGCCTACTTACTGTTAAGGTTTATGATCGAATTCTACTGCTTGGTAGTTCTGATAGCGGACTAACCTTTATTACTGAGCTTGATAATGTTTCAGGAGTTATTAAAGAAGGCGAGGCTAAGCTAACAGGATCAAACTTTGATAATGCTATTCAGAAAATTAATGAAGATAGAGTTGATCAAAAAATAAAGATGAAAGAAAACCCATTCGCGGGTGCTTATGAGCAAGTTCAAAATCAAGAACCGACGAAAAGTGCTGAGAATAAAGTTAGTTTTTCATCACAAGTAAAAGAGAAAATTAAAGGGCTTAAGCCATTACAATAGTGAGTTTTATGTCAAAGTTTAAATTTGGATTTATTTTTTCTCTTTTGTTCTTATCGGGAACAGCGTTAGCACAAAATTTCAATGCTCCAGGAGTTGCAATAAATTTTGGTCAAGGCGTAAACCTTGTGGATACTCTTGAGTTAGTTGTTCTTTTTACAGTTCTCTCTATTGCTCCAGCTTTTATTGTTCTTTGTACTAGTTTTACTCGAATTGTTGTGGTGCTTGCATTCATGAGACAGGCTATTGGTACTCAGAATATGCCGCCAAACCAGGTGCTTATAGGTCTTGCTCTTTTTCTTTCAATTTTTGTAATGGGTCCTACGGGGAAAAGTATGTATGCAAATGCAATTCAGCCATATTTGAAAGAACAAATGACAATGACAACATCTTTGCAAATTATGGAAAAAGATATTCGTGGGTTTATGCAAAAATATACTCGGAAATCTGACATTGCACTTTTCTATGATGTAACAGGAGCAAAAGCTCCGCAAACAGTTGATGATGTTCCAATTCATTATCTTATTCCAGCCTTTATTATCTCTGAGTTAAAAACTGCTTTTCAAATAGGTTTTTTACTTTATATCCCCTTTCTCATACTTGATATGATTGTGGCTTCGGTTCTTATGGCCATGGGGATGATGATGCTTCCTCCTGTTGTGGTTTCTCTGCCATTTAAGTTGTTACTATTTGTTCTTGTTGATGGTTGGCAATTAGTGACGGGCTCGATTTTGCGCTCGTTTTAGATAAGGAAACTTTTTATGCAAGATTTTTATGTGGATATTACAAACCAGGCCATGAAAGTGGGAATAATGGTTGCTTCACCTATGTTATTGGGAGCACTTATTACTGGTATTGTTGTTTCAATTTTCCAAGCAGTAACGCAAATCAATGAGCAGACCTTATCTTTTATACCAAAGATCCTTGTTATTATTGGAGCTATTGCAATTCTGAGTCCTTGGATGTTTGAAACGTTAACAACTTTTACAAGAGAGTTAATTCTCGATATCCCAAGGGTGGTTTCAGGACAATGATTACGATTACACTAGTTGATCAAATGAGACTTGTTGCTTTCTGGTTATGTTTTACCAGATGGGTAACAATTATTTTTCAATTACCTCATTTTGATCGAGTAGGAATCCCTTCAATCGTTAAGATTTTGACTTCGTTCTTTATCGCTTTTGCTTTCTTTCCAACTTTAGAGCCTGCAATCATGAAAGATATTCAATTTGTGGGTTCAGAAAATTATTTTTGGGTATTAACAATTTACCAAGCACTTGTTGGATTAGTTATAGGTTATTTAGTTAAAGCTATTATGACTTTATATACTTCTGCAGGATCAATTATTTCACAACAAATGGGATTTGGAGCTGTCCAATACTTTGATCCAAATGCAAACCAACAGGTTGGTCCAATTGAGAAGTTATTAAGCGGTGTTGTTGTGGTGCTTGTTGTATCATCAGGAGCCTTGCTTCCAATGTTTAGTGGAATTTTCCAGTCCTTTAGCTCTATTACTTTTGCTAATCTTGGAAAACTCGGGACAAGTCCTCTCTATTTTAAGAATTTATTTATTTCGATGTTTGAGTCAGCAATATTGCTAGCGAGTCCACTTCTTTTTACAAATATTATTCTCACAAGCATTATGGGTGTGATTGCAAGAATCATTCCTCAAATGAATATCCTTATGGTGAGCTTTGTTGTGAATATAGGTGTTGGATTACTTGTGTTGACTAGCATCTCATATGAATTTTTTAACGTTGCCTATCAAAAGTACGTTGAGTACTTAGGGCAATGGTTTATGTATATGAAGTAGGTATAAGTGGCTGAAGAAAAAGACGATTCAGACAAAACAGAAGAGCCTTCCCAGCATCGTATCGAAGAGTTTCGTAAGAAAGGGCAGGTTGCAGCTTCAAAAGAATTGGCCAGTGTTTTGGTTCTGTCTGCTTGTGTACTCACTTTGGGTATTTCAATTCTTTTTATCTATGAGCAAATGGATGAATTCATGCGTTGGCTTTATGGTCTCAATATTGAAAAAGCATTTCAGGCCGAAACTCAACAACTTATCATGAACAAAGGGATTATTGTTGTCATGATGTGTATTGGCCCAGTACTACTTGTTTCCCTAATAATTGGAGTTCTTTCCCATTTGAATCAGATTGGTTTTATCTTTGCTCCTGATGTCATGGAAGTTAAGTTTGACAAAATTAATCCAATCAATGGATTTAAAAGACTTTTCTCAATTAAAAGTGTTGCTGAAGCAGTAAAGGGCATACTTAAATTTTCAATGATTATTTTTATTGCTTATCATCTTTTATGGAACAAATTTGGAGCTTTTGCTGGCTTTTTGCAATCAACTCCTGTTCAAGGGTTAATGTATGGTAAAGAATTTGTTTTAGAGTTGATCTTTTTTATGATTTTAGGCCTTGGTATTGTGGCCGGGTTTGATTTTGCTTGGGAGAAGTTTCAATATCAAAAAAAACTAAGACAAACAAAACAACAAGTTAAAGAAGAATCAAAAGAAAAAGATGGTAGTCCTGAGGTTAAGCAGCGTATCCGGTCAATTCAAAGAGACGCAGCTATGAAAAGGATGATTCAGGATGTTCCGAAAGCAGATGTCATAGTTACAAACCCGACACATATAAGTATTGCTTTGAGATATGATCCAACAACAATGATTGCACCAGAGGTTATTGCTAAGGGGGCAGATCACGTAGCTTTTAGGATCCGTGAGATCGCAGCAGAGCACGATATTCCAATGGTTGAAAACATTAAACTAGCTAGAGCATTATATAAAACAGTTAAGGTAGGTCACGGTGTTCCTAAAACACTTTATAAAACAGTAGCAGAGATACTTGCATTTGTTTACAAAAACAAAAAGAGAAAGTTCCATTTAGGGTAAAGGTAAGTTATGGATAATATTTTTAGCAGACTAAAAGCATTTACACAAAATTCTGATTTGTTTGTAGCTTTGGGGCTAATGTTTATTCTTGGAGTAATGATTGTTCCGGTTTCGCCTTTTATTTTGGATATTTTTCTAACCTCAGTATTAACTTTTTCAATAGTGATTTTATTGGTTTCAGTTTACACAAGAAAACCTCTTGAATTTTCAACTTTTCCTTCCGTGTTGCTTGTAATGACACTTTTTAGGTTATCTCTTAACGTAGCCTCTACACGAAATATTCTTCTTAATGGTTCTGACTCTGGCTCAGACGCTGCTGGAGATATCATTAAAATATTTGGTGACTTTGTGGTGGGAGGTAATTTTGCTGTAGGTATTATTATCTTTATAATCCTTGTGATTATTAACTTTATCGTTATCACCAAAGGTGCCGGTAGAGTTGCTGAAGTGGCCGCTCGATTTACTCTCGATGCAATGCCTGGTAAGCAGATGGCCATTGATGCAGATTTAAATGCTGGATTAATTGATGATAAAGAAGCAAAAACAAGAAGAAAAGAAGTAGCTCAAGAAGCTGATTTTTATGGAGCCATGGATGGTGCTTCAAAGTTTGTTCGTGGTGATGCCATTGCTGGTCTTCTTATTACAATTATAAATATCGTGGGTGGAATCATTGTTGGTGTTGCTCAAAATGGTCTTTCTTTTACTGAGGCAACAGAAGTCTTTACGTTATTAACAGTAGGTGATGGACTTGTTTCCCAAATCCCAGCCCTTATTATTTCAACTGCTGCTGGTTTAATTATTACAAGAAATACTGATGAAGACTCACTTGGTGAGCAAATTGGTAAGCAAGTTAAAATTCATCCAAAAGCATTATATATAACAGCTGGTCTGTTATTTACTTTTTCATTATTTGGACTTCCTAAAATTCCATTTTGGATTCTCTCTGCTTCAATTGCTTATTGGGGTTATAGTATAGAAAAAGGAAAACTCCGTGAAGCAGATGAAGCAATTCAGGCAAGCAAAACTGATGAGCAGAAAGATCCAGAGTCTCTTGAAGACTTGTTGCCTTTAGAATTAGTTGAGTTAGAAGTTGGATATGGCCTTGTAAGTATTGTTGACCCAGAACAAAACGGAGACCTATTAGAAAGAATTACACATATAAGAAAGCAATTTGCCTTAGATTGGGGTGTGATAGTCCCATCCGTAAGAATTAAAGATAACCTTGAACTTAAGCCTGGAGGCTATAGTCTAAAAGTTAAAGGTGTAGAGATTGCCTTAGGTGAGTTAATTCCAGACCACTTACTAGCAATGGATCCGGGTACAGTGATTGAAAAAATTGATGGTATTGATACTACTGAACCTGTGTTTGGTCTTCCTGCAGTTTGGATAAGTGAAGATCAAAAAGATGATGCCCAATATAACGGTTATACAGTTGTAGATCTTTCTACGATTATCGCAACACATCTGACAGAGGTTTTAAAAGGAAACCTTCATGAACTTTTTGGAAGACAAGAGCTTGTTAATATTCTTGATAATTTCAAAGAATCTAATCCAAAGATTGTTACAGACCTTGTTCCTGAGATCATGACTTTAGGAATAGTTTTAAAAGTTTTACAAAACTTGCTTAGAGAAGGTGTTTCCGTTAGAGACTTAAGAACTATTCTTGAAAGTCTAGCAGAGCATGGTTCTTCAGTTAAAGATATTGATATGCTCACAGAGTTGGTGAGACAAGGTCTGTACCGAACAATTACAGAAAATGTAAAAAGTACTCAAGGTGATGTGCCATTATTTACGCTTGATAGATCAATAGAGGAGCAGATTGCTCAGAATCTAGTTCCTGGTGATGCTGGTCAGCAGCAACTTTCTCTTGATCCAAAAGTTACTCAAAATATTTTAGCAAGTCTAAATGAAAAGATAGAAGAGGCTACAACAATAGGAGAGAAGATGGTTATTCTATGTTCTCCAATAATTAGGCATCATTTTAAGAAACTGACAGAAAAATTTATACCTAATTTAATTGTGGTAAGTCATAATGAAATAAGCCCTGATGTGAACATCAGGTCGTTGGGAATGGTGAGGTTGTAAAATGTATATTGAAAAATTTGAAGCGGATAGCTTAGACGAAGCACTTAAAGCAATTAAGAACAAGCTTGGTCCTGATGCAATAATCCTTAAAACGATCACAAATAAAGGTTTAAGAGGAGCGCTTGGGAAATCCAAGATTGAAATTACTGCAGCGATATCTGAGAAAAACTATACGAAAAAAGCGAAAGTCGACCATGTAATGGATGAAGGCAATCGTGAGAAATTCTATCAGGCACCATCATCTTATATATCTCAAATGATTGATAATTATTCAGGTCAAAAAGAAAAGCCTCAAGACCCAGGCTATGGAAAGATGGCACTTAATAAAGTAGCGACACAAACAAAGAAAGCTATTAAATCAGGACTAGATGACTTTCTTGGAACTTCTCATAAGCATGAGAAGCAAGTTGAAGAACCTAGAAGAGTTGTACAAGAAAGACAAGAGGCACCAAGGGCAGTTCAACAAGCACCAATCTCTCATATATCAGAAGTCCAGGCCAAAACAATAGACGAACAACAAAGAAAAATTGATGAGCTTGAGGGCAAGATTTTTAAGATGTCAAAAACCTTGGAAAGAGTTGAGAGAAAAGAGCCACAAGGGATTTTTCAACTAAGAACAACTTTAAAGAGCTTAGAT
>CAYGJN010000012.1:0-32690 GCA_964350135.1 uncultured Bacteriovoracaceae bacterium
AAGGCAGGTAAGCTATCTTCATAGATCTCTATTAACTAACAAGATCTACACTCTTAAAGATCGTAATGTTTTTCCAATTTCTGATGAATCCACTGAAACGATTTTTAAAGAATTAAGAATGAGCCATAGGGTTTCAATTGTCTTTATGCTGTTGACTGGCCCATTTCAGCTTTTTCGTTGCAAGGCCAATAGGGGAATCGTTTTAAGTTTTTTAGAGCTTAGTAATTTTATCAATATTATAACCAAGCTTATGTTTCGCTCTCATAAGGCCATTATAAGTGTGCGAGTCAGTCCTTCTTATTATGAAAAAATAAGATTTGGAACTTTATATAGAGCTTTGATTCGTTTTCTCTATCCTAGAGCTGATCTTGTCACTACAAACTCTCATGTTTGTAGAGCTCAGTTGATTAAAGAATTTAAGCTCAACCCTTCCAAAGTCTTAGTAGTTGAAAACGCTGTTGATCTTGAAGAGATTGAAAAGAAAAATCAACTCTCTAATATGCCAGGACTTCAAATAGAGGGTCTTACTAATTTTGTGATGATTGGAAGACTTACAAAGCAAAAAAACTATTTCAAAGTGCTAGAAGCTTTTAAAAGAGCTCATCAGGTTAATTCTAAATGCCGACTTCTTATTCTTGGAGATGGTGATGAAAAAGAAGAGCTTTTAGAGTTTGTAAGCCATAATCTAGGTCTTCGTATAGGAACAAGTCTTGAGCAATACGATAGAGATGTTTATTTTCTAGGCTTTGTAACAAATCCTTATCAGTATATAACTTCTCAATCTATTTTTGTTCTAGGCTCTCTTTATGAAGGGCTTCCCAATGTTGTTCTTGAGGCAATGGCCTGTAGGGCAATGGTCATAAGTGCAGACTGTGCTACTGGACCAAGAGAGATTCTTGCACCCAACTCAGATCTTGATAAAGAAGCTTCTGAAGCTGAGTACACTGAGTACGGAGTACTTCTACCTGTTATGCATGACCGCCGTCATATCGAGCTATGGAAAGAATGCTTTTTGAAATGCCTTCATGAAAAAGATATGCAGAACCATTATAGCCAAGCGTCTTATAAAAGAGTTCAAGATTATAAACTTGAGACAGTTATGGGTCGTTGGGGAAAAGTCTTTTCAAAACTTCAGTAAAAAAGCTCCCCGTAGGGAGCTTAATCATTTATTGTCTTAAAATTTTCATTGCGAGTTTCTTCACATCTTTACTAGATGAGAACTTTGCAATATGGGAAATAATATAAAGAGTCTCATTTGAAAGGCTCTCACCTAAAAGTCTATTCAGGATACGAATTGCATTCGTTGTATTGTTTTGGCTGTAGCTAAGTACTTTATTTAAAATTTCTTCAGGGATTTTATCAAAGTCTTCAATAAGTGGAAGAATTTGAGAGAGCAATTCACTGTTGAAGCTAATATTCAGATAGGGATCATTCCAAATCGTTTCGATTTTATTCAAGGCCCAAACTTGAGTCATTGGTGAGTTAAGAATGAAGCTATTAGCGTTTAGTATTGCATCTTTGTATGGGTTACTCTCTTGTGCTGCCCAGGTAAAGATAATACTCATAAATTTCTCAGATGGAGGAGAATGTATAAAGAAATATTCATAGTTTTCGAGACAGTAAGATCTCTCCAGGTCAAAATGGCCTTGCGCCTCTGCACTTTGGAAACTATGAAATTGAGAGACCAGGATGTTTGAAAGACGATTTATAAAGTCACCATTGTCATAATCTTGAGCAATTTCAGGAAGTACTGAGCAAAGGTTATTGATGGCCACATCATCTCTCGAAAAGTAATGGTCTGCGTTTTCGTATCTGAAATCGACGACTCTTTCAAGGATCATCCTGTGGAATTTATTGAGCTCAAAATCTTCATGATAATAAAGCTTAAAAAGGGATTCAAAATGAGTATGGTCGAAAGTTTCATTCGCTTTGTACTTTGAGCCTCTAAGGAAGTATTCCATATGTTTATGTAGCTCTTCTTTATAGATGCCTTGATCACTTATTTTGTTTAAGACATCAAGATAAATGATTGGAAAGTCTTTGATGCCAATTCGATGATGCAAGTTTAGTAAAGTTTCTTGTATATTAAAAATTGAGGTTGTTACTGTTGCGGGTGTATCCTCACTAAGCTCAAGATAAGTAGATAAGATAGGTTTAAAAATATAAGTGAGTACCTCATAATAATAGGAATCAATAAAACTTTGATGATAAACTAAAAGCTTTGAAACAAAATTAGTTTCAAGAATAGAATTAAACTCCTCCATAGTGAGATCAGACATAAATATATTGAATGCAAGAGACCTTCTCGCAAGGTTTAGATCGTATTGATTACTGTAATCGTCAAATAGTACATGTTCATATGAAGAAGCAATATATTTAGCTAGAGGAGTAAGCAGACTTCTTAGAGGACTGTTAATATCTGGTGGCAAGCTTGTGGACTGAGCTGTAGTACTTACTATCGCAAATAGAGTTTCAATATCTAAACTAGCAGCATTTGTTGAAAATACTTCTACCATAGCCTCTACATCTTCAGGTGAGTCTTGAGTATTTAGCCAAAGCTGTTCAGCAAACTTGATCTTAAGGCCAAGAATGGGAGTCTGTTCTAATTTCTTAAGTAAGCATTGATTACAATGAGCAATTTCTTTAATCACTCCTTGATCAATAGCTGCTTCTGCAAAATCTTTAATAATATTTGCATTGTTAATAAGGAGTAAATAAACCTGTTTACGTACTGTTTGAGAATTGGCAAAGCCAGCTTTGATAGCGTCTTCATAAAGGAGCTCGTGCATTATAAGTGCACCTCTATGAATTATATCCAATGAGTTCCAGAGTTCTCGGTTGATTTTGACAGAAGCCCCAATCTTATTAATTGCGATTTGCTTAATCTCACAATATGAAGGGATGTAGATATGGTTGCTATCTGGGATATCAACTAAGTCATGGACCACAAACTCAACTCGAGTCATAAAATACTTAATTTTCTCTTTGTAATAGTTTGAAAGATTCTCTGATCTGATTCTATCAGCAAGCGCTATCGCAACATCAATAGGAGTCTGAATATCCTCTAGAAAGTAAATATTATCATTTATATGTAGGCTTCCTTCATAAATATCCAGAAGCTCTGTGGTTCTGACTCCATTCTCTTTACAAACAATAACATCTCCACCATTGCCTGTACTTTGTCCGGCAAAGAGTTGCAGTGATAGTATAAAGAAGAGGCTAAATACTTTTATTTGTTTCATGATTTTCCTTTTGCAATAAATTAAAAAATTGAATAGCTAGACAGTAGACTTTGTTAGCACCCTTAGACTTTGCCCTTTCCATTAGCTCTAAGTCTAAAGAGTTTTTGAACTCGCGAATTCGTTTTTTCACAAAGCTTATATCTTCACTATTGATTGCTATTGTTAAACTTGAAATCTCTCTTTCTGTTGTTTCTTGTTCAAAGATAGCATCACTGGCCATATTGAGAATTTGTACATTATGTTTACGGATAGAGCTTGAAGGTATGTCGTTAGTCGTTTGAAGCTGTATATCAGTGGACTTGTACTTATTTCCTTCTTTTCTGATAAGGTTAAGGCGTAAGAGTCTGGCCATGATCTTGTCAATTAATTCAATATCTAAGTCCAGAGTGCTTGCTAGCCATTTATGATCACTTTTAAAAATTGAGGTTGTTATTAACTCCAAAACAGCAAAGTAGTACCAATCAGAAATTATTTTGAAGTAATCGTCATGAACATTTTTCCTGTGGGGATCAAGGTCTGAGTTTATAAGTCTTTTTTGAGCAGCAAGTTTTTCTTTTTTAGAACGAGCATCAGATGCTAAAACTAAATCAATGAAGTAGCCTTTCTCTTTATCAGTAATTTGTAGTTTATCTGCAATCTTAGTAGCACTTTCACGGGAAAGTCCTGCCTTACCATTCATAATATTTGAAAGGTTGGATGAAGGAATTTCTAAATCTCTGGCCATTGCTCTGAGTGAGTAGCTTGGGTTAGCCTCTTTTCGAATATGCAGAAAGTCTGAAAGAATTTCCCTGTAGTTTAAATTCATGGATGCACAATCCAATATTTTGACTTGCTAGTCAATGATTCGAATATCGTTGTGCTATGTGAGTTACCGCGCGGCCAGTCTTAATAAATCGTCTGAATCCACTCGTACATTGATTTTAGGCCCTGCTCAAGAGTTGTTTGAGGGTTATAGTTCAGATATTCCTGGGACTTTGAGATATCAGCAAATGTAATTGGCACATCTCCGGCCGGAACATCTTTGCGCTCGATCTCACATGGCCTGCCTGTGGTTTTCTCAATGGCCGCTATCAGATCAGATAAAGAAACTGGAGTTGAGTTACCAAGATTATAAGTTTCATAAACTTTTTGATTTTTTAGAATACGCTCCGTTGCGCCCACAATTCCTTGAACTGTATCTGCTACATAAGTGTAATCTCTGGCCATAGAGCCATCCCCAAAAAGAGTAATAGTCTCGCCAAAATGATTGGCCTTTAAAAATTTATGAATGGCCAAATCTGGTCTTTGTCTTGGGCCATAGACAGTGAAAAAACGCAGATTGATAATATCGAGCTTATAAAGATTATGATACATACGAGTGAAAAGCTCACCAGACTGCTTACTAGCAGCATAGACAGAAATAGCGTGATCAAACTCTACATCTTCTTTAAAAGGTATCTCTTTGCATTCTCCATAAATGGATGAACTTGATGCGAATACAAGTTTGTTATGATTTGTCTCTTTCATGGCCTCCATTAAAGAAACAGTTGCTTTGATATTAGCATCTACATATTTAAGGGGATCTTTTAGTGAAGGGCGAACACCAGCTTTAGCTGCAAGATGAATAACAACGTCTACTGGGTTGTCTTTTAAAATACTAGTGAGCGCATCTTGGTTTTCAAGATCCATTTCAAAAAACTTAATAGTCTCATGAGCAGGTAGGTTGGATTCTTTAATCTTTCGATCATAAAAAGGATCAAAATTATCAACACCTACAACAGAATGTCCGTTTGCAATAAATTTATCTGCTAGGTGAGAGCCAATAAAGCCCGCAACACCTGTAATTAGAATTTTCACTCTAACTCCTATATACTCCATTTATATATTGTTAACGCTCATATTAAAAGCTTCTCGCATGTGTGGATTTACAGGATTTTTAAGTTCAAGTGAAAAGGCCTCTGAGTCAGTCCTTCGAAAAATGACTGACGCAATCGCCCACCGTGGTCCAGACAGTGATGGTCATTGGATTGTCGAAAACATTGCCTTTGGTCATAGGCGTTTGGCCATTCTAGATCTTTCGCCTACGGGCCATCAGCCCATGAGTGATCCTTCTGAGCGTTATTGCATTATTTTTAACGGTGAAATCTATAATTTTAAGGCTCTCGCAAAAAATCTTTCAGGAAAATATCCTCTTAAGGGTAGCTCGGACACTGAGGTTCTCCTTCACCACATTGAAGAGTTTGGCCTAGAGACCACTCTTAAAAAAGTTTGCGGAATGTTTTCTTTTGCCCTTTGGGATAAAAAACAAAAAGAGCTGATTCTTGCAAGAGATCCTATGGGGGAAAAGCCTCTTTATTATGGAAAGTCTAAAGGCACATTCTTTTTTGGATCTGAGTTAAAGTCTTTTTACCCTCATCCAGACTTTGAAAAAAAAATTAATCAAAAAGCTTTAGCCTTATATTTTAAATATAATAATGTTCCTGATCCTTATTCAATTTTTGAAAATATTTTTAAACTTTCTGCCGGAGAATTTGCTCGCTTTAATGAAAAAGGGGAGCTTGTTTCAAAGAAAAAATATTATTCTTTAAAAGAAACAGCAGAGTCAGGACTTAAGAATTTAATCTCTACAAAAGAGCAGGCCCTTAAACGTCTTGAAGATGTTCTTTTAGAAGTTGTTGGTGAGATGATGGTAACAGATGTTCCTTATCGAGCATTTCTTTCTTCAGGAATAGATTCATCGACTATTGTTTCTTTAATGCAAAAAATATCTACAACCCCTGTGAAAACCTTCAGTGTTGGTTTTGAACAAAAACAATTTGATGAATCAGCTGGTGCTAAAAAAATAGCAAAACATTTAGGTACAGATCATACAGAGCTTATTTTAAAAGGCTCAGATACTTTAGATGTTGTGCCAGAGCTTTCAAAAATTTATTGTGAGCCCTTTTCAGATTCATCACAAATTCCTACTTTTTTAGTGTCAAAGCTTGCTCGTGAAAAAGTGACAGTATCTTTATCTGGAGATGCTGGGGATGAAATGTTTGCGGGTTATAATCGCCATACATGGATCCCTCATATTTGGAATAAAACAAAATCCATTCCTGGTGGCTTAAGATCAACTTTATCTGGTGCTGCTCAATCGGTTTCCGCGCAAACTCTGAACTCTATGGCCGGTTTTGCCGGACTTAAGACTCAAAGACCAGGGGACAAGATTCATCAGCTTGCTCAAATTATGAAACTTAATTCTCAAGAAGAGATTTATGATTTTCTTACCACTCATTGGAGTAGTGATATTGTTACGGGTGTAGAGCTTTCAAAAGATGATATTCCAATTTATGGAGGAGAGTTTGAAGATTTTGTAAGCCAGATGCTTTATACAGATCAAACTGGATATTTAGTGAATGATATTTTGGTTAAAGTAGATAGAGCTGCTATGCGAAATAGTTTAGAAACCAGAGTTCCTTTCTTGGATAAAAGGCTAGTTGAGCTTAGCTGGCAGATTCCTTATGAGATGAAGCATAAAGGCACTCAAGGCAAGAGCATTCTAAGGGAGTTTCTGTTCAAATTTGTTCCAAAAGAGTACTATGAAGGGCAGAAAGTTGGCTTTGCAGTTCCTTTAGAATCTTGGCTTCGCACTGACCTGGTTGATTGGTCTATGGAGCTTCTTGATCCTAAAAAACTTTTGGATGCTGGGTTAAATGCTGATCTTATTAGTAAGAAGTGGCAGGAGCATCAAAAGGAAAAAGCAAACTGGCATTATGATCTTTGGGATGTGCTTATGTATATGTCTTGGAGAGAGGAATACTTATGAAAAAGATTGCTGTCATTGGACTTGGGTATGTTGGACTTCCAGTTGCTGTTGGTTTTGGAAAGAAAACTCCCGTTATAGGCTTTGATATTAATGCCAAAAGAATTGATGAGCTTAAATCAGGCCATGATAGAAATCTAGAAACCAGCAAAGAAGAATTCACACAGGCTCAAATTGAATACACATCTAATGTCTCAGATCTTTCAAAAGCTAATTTTTATATTGTTTCAGTTCCCACTCCTGTGAGTTCTGACAATAGACCTGATATGTCTATTGTACTTTCTGCGACAAAGACTGTTGGATCAGTTTTAAAATCTGGTGATATTGTTGTTTATGAATCAACTGTTTATCCAGGAGCCACTGAAGAAGAATGCGCGCCACTTTTAGAAGAAATTTCAGGGCTTAAGCTTAATAAAGATTTTTTTATTGGTTTTTCTCCAGAAAGAATTAACCCAGGTGACAGAGAACATACATTAGAAAAAATTGTAAAAGTTGTATCTGGCTCTACTCCTGAAGTTTTAGATGAGATTGCTGATATGTACGCTCAAGTTGTAACAGCTGGTGTTTTTCGTGCGAGCTCTATCAAAGTAGCTGAAGCAGCAAAAGTAATTGAAAACACTCAAAGAGATATCAATATTGCTTTTATGAATGAGCTTTCCATTATTTTTAGCAAGCTTGGTATTAATACTCAGGATGTTTTAGATGCGGCCAAAACAAAATGGAATTTTTTAAATTTTTATCCAGGTCTTGTTGGAGGCCATTGTGTTGGGGTTGATCCATATTATCTTACTCATAAAGCTGAAAGCGTTGGTTATCACCCACAGGTCATTCTCTCAGGAAGAAGAATTAACGATGGCATGGGTAAATGGATTGCTGGTGAAACAATTAAAGGTCTTGTAAAAGCAGGTCATAGAATTGCTGATAGTACCATTACAATTTTAGGGCTCACATTTAAAGAGAACACTCCAGATATTAGAAATACTCGAATTATTGATATTGTAAGAGAGCTTCAAGATTTTGGTGTAAAGGTTCAAATCCATGACCCTCTTGCGTCCAATGATGAAGTAAAACATGAATATGGTATTGAGCTAACCTCTTATGAAAAACTAGAGCCTGCAGCGGCTTTGATTATGGGAGTTAAGCATAGAGAGTTTGAAAATTTGACTGCAGAAAATATTAGAGAACTTTTAAAAGATAAAAATAGCCTTGTTGTTAATATTCAAAGCCATATTAAAAAAGAGCAATGGGCAGCCTTAAATATTAACCATTGGTATCTTTAGTGGATCAATTTGAAGTCACATGCAAAGATCTTGAATCAAATCCTAAAACCTGGCTTGTAACAGGTGCTGCAGGCTTTATAGGTTCCAATCTTTGTGAGTATCTTTTAAATTTAAATCAAAAAGTTGTTGGTCTTGATAATTTTTCTACAGGCTTTAAACATAATATCTCTGATATAGAAAAATGTGTTGGGGATAAAGCTAAAAACTTTAAGTTCATTGAAGGTGATTTTACTAATTACGAAGTCGCTAAAAATGCAGCTCAAAATGCAGATATTATTTTGCATCAAGGAGCTCTTGGAAGTGTTCCAAGGTCTATTGAAAATCCTATTAACTCAAATAGTTCAAATACAGATGGAACATTAAATATTTTCTGGGCCGCAAAAGAGTGTGGTGTTAAAAGAGTTGTGTATGCTTCAAGTTCTTCAGTTTATGGAGATAATGAAGACCTTCCTAAAGTTGAAGAATTAGTAGGAAACCCACTTTCTCCTTATGCTGTGACAAAAAAGACTAACGAGCTTTATGCCAGAGTCTTTTCTGAACAATACGACATGGATCTTATTGGACTACGATATTTTAATGTTTTTGGAAAAAGACAAAACCCTAAGGGGGCTTACGCAGCAGTAATTCCAAGATGGACAATGGCCATGGTCAAAGGGGATAAAGTTCAAATTTTTGGTGACGGAAAAACGAGTCGTGATTTTACATATATCCAAAATGTTCTCGAGGTAAATATTCTTGCAGGAACTTGTCAAAAAGAAATTCCTAAAGGGCTTATTTTAAATGCCGCTCTTAATTCAGCAACTTCATTAACTGAGCTTTTTGAGCTTTTACGCTCAAGGCTTGAAAAAGACTTTACACATCTTAAAGGTTTTGGAGTTGAGTATACTGACTTTAGAGCTGGAGATATTCGTCACTCTAATGCTGATATAAGTAAGGCCAAAGAGCTTCTTGGCTATAATCCTAAATATAATATTGAACAAGGTCTTGATTTGGCCCTTAGTTGGTATATTAAAAACCTTCTATGAGAAAAAAGATTGCTTTTATTGTTTCTGATTTAGATGCAGGTGGTGCTCAAAAGGTATTTCTTAGAATAGCGAACGAGCTTTCCAACAACAAACGTTTAGATATAACTCTTATTTCTCTTACCAATAATAACCCCTTTAAAAATGAACTTAATGAGCATATCAATTTCAAGTTTTTTAAATCTAAGCGAATTAGAGATTCTTTTTTTCCACTTGTTAATTTCTTAAGAAAAGAAGACTATCATACCGTCTTTTCAACTCTTGCCCATGTTAACTTTCTTGTGGCTTTTGCCAGTTGTTTTATAAGTGGAACAACGTTTATTGCAAGAGAGGGTAATATTTTAAGCATAAAGCTTAAAGAAATTAAAAGACCCTGGTTAACTCTTTTGCTCTATCGACTTTGCTACCCACGGTTTAGAAAAATCATTTTGCAATCTAAGGATATGGAAGAGGACTTCAGGTCTCATCTTCCAAAGCTTGCGAAAAGGTTTGTTAGAGTGTCAAACCCTGCACCAAAAACTGATGGAGTAAATGAATGCAACCAAGAAAAATTAAACCTTATTTTTGCAGGAAAACTTGAAAAGCAAAAAGGCTTAGATCAGCTCTTAACTCACTTGGATAAAGTGAAAAGAGACTTTACTCTTAATATTTTTGGTAAGGGGTCACAGTTAGAAAGTCTTAAAAAATTTGAGAGTGGTAAAGTTATTTTTCACGGAGTCACTAAAGATATCTCTTCAGAGCTCAAGAAGGCCCATGCTCTTGTTCTTCCATCACTATATGAAGGTTTTCCGAATATTGTACTTGAAGCAATGAGTGTTGGAACACCTGTAATCTCTTTTGATTGCCTAGGGGGACTAAATGAGATTATTAAACCTGGGTTTAATGGAGAACTCATAAGGCCTGGTGATTATAAAGGATTTGTTGAGGCCATTGATAATTTTAAAGCCTCTTATGATGCTCAAAAAATTCAACAAGATATTGATAGTCGTTACTCAATTAAAGCCATTGCAAAAGAGTATCTAGAGCTTGCTGAGAATAAGACCATCGTATTCGTTTCTAATACTTCTTTTAATTTATATAATTTTAGAGAGAATTTTATTCTTGATTTAAAAGAAAAGGGCTTTAAGACAATAGCTCTTATTCCAGAAGGAGAAGATAATAGTAAACTTAAGGGCCTGCTAGATGAAGTCTATATTTATCCTTTATCAAGAAAAGGAACGAGTCTTTTTCAAGATATAAAAACCTGTTTTTCTTTATACAAAACATTTCTAGAAATTAGTCCAGGCTATACTATGAACTATACTATTAAGCCTGCTATTTATGGCTCTCTTGCTGCTGGTTTTGCAGGAGTTCAAAATATTTTTTCAAATATTACAGGACTTGGTTATGTCTTTACTGGAGAAACTCTTAAAATTAGAACATTAAGATTAATTGTTCGATTGCAATATATGGTAGCTCTTAGGTTTAACAAAAAAGTTTATTTTCAAAACAACGACGATTATGAGCTTTTTCGTGATCTTGGCTTAGTAAAACCTAGCCATGTTATTATTATTAATGGTTCAGGTGTTGATATAGAGAAATTTAAAAAAGATGACGATATAAAAAAAATTCCCAACAGTTTTCTTATGATCTCTAGAGTCTTAAAAGATAAAGGTGTTCAAGAGTATGTAGATGCTTGTAAAAAACTAAAGAAAAAGTATCCAGATGCGAATTGTTTATTACTAGGTCCGATTGATGAAAATCCTGCTTCTTTTAATAAAAATGATATTCAAGACTGGGTAGAGTCAGGTGCAATACAATGGCATGATAAAGTTGATGATGTGAGAGATTTTTTAAATAAATATGAAACTTTTGTCCTCCCATCCTATAGAGAAGGTACACCTCGTAGTGTTCTTGAGGCCATGAGTATGAAGATGCCAATTATCACAACTGATGCTCCTGGCTGTAGAGAAACAGTTATTAACGAAGTAAATGGATTCTTAGTACCTCTTAAAAGTTCTGAAGCTATCTTTAGGTCAATGGTTAAGCTTATTGAGTCACCAAGGTTAAAAGAGAAGATGGCCGAAGAAAGTTATAAAATTTGTCTTGAAAAGTTTGAAGTTAAAAAAGTTAATTATTCAATTTTGCAGGGAATGGAGATACTTTGAAGATTTTTATTCATCAAGACTTGAAGAATAAATTAGGTTTTTTATCTGAAAAACTTAATATGGATTTAAGTGTTTTAGATGAAGAAAACTTAGTAGATGATGAGTTTTTCTATTTTATTAACTCTTTAGACTTTTTGAGCTTTGATTATCATTTGTTTTTTGACCATGAAAAAGATTTTTCTTGCTCTTCATATGGTTTTAGCTCTCAGGGGCAATACTTATATAATGAAGATTATGAGCTTTTAAGTTGCAAAGAGAAAACTCCTCATGGACTTAGTTTTTTAGGGCTTAGTTATCTTCAAAAAAAAGATTTAAAAAATCTTATATCTCTTAAATGTTTTCCGCTTCAGAAAAAATACACCGAACAATATCCCTGCATACTTCTGGATAGAGATGGAGTGATGATCAATCATGTTCCATATATTTCAAATCTAGAAGATGTGGTTTTAAAAGATGGATTGATTGATTTTTTAAAATTAGCCAAAAGAAAATCATATAAATTAGCAGTGCTCACAAATCAATCAGGTGTGGCTAGAGGCTATTTTCAACTCGATCAAGTTCATAAGGTTAATAATAAGATAAATGAGTTATTGAAGAACGAAGGTATAAAAATAGATGCATGGTATATATGCCCTTATTATGAAAAGGGTGAAGGGGATTATGCTCTTGCAAGCCTTCTAAGAAAGCCTCTTCCTGGGATGGCATTTATGGCCCAAGAGGAGCTTGGCCTTGATCTTAAAAAGAGTATTATGATAGGAGACAATATAAGTGATGATCTTTGGCTACCATATTTAAAATCTATTCACCTTAAAGGAGATAAAGATCTCGCAAAGGCAAAATCTCCTATTTTCTCTACATTTCAAGAGATTGCTCAAGATCTAAATTTCTAAGCTTTTCTATTCATGTTTTGATTAGCAAGGCCTATAATTCAAACTAATCTTATGGAAACCCTTACACAGCGCTCCATTAACGGTCTTTTTTGGATGGCCAGCTCAACTGCTGGACAAGGTGTATTACAGTTTTTTGTTTTTGCACTTCTTGCAAGGATTTTAACTCCTACTGATTTTGGGGTTTTTACAGCAGGGCAATCGTTAGTTCTTCTTTTGCAAATAGCATTTCAGTTGGGACTTGGTTTTGTCCTTATTCAAAAAAATAAAATTTTAGAAATAGAAGTGGATACTGCTTTTACTTTAAGTCTTTTTCTAGGTGTTCTGGGAGGTGTCTTAGTTTATTTGAGTTCATCTAGTGTGGCTGCCTTTTATAAGATGGAAGTACTTGATGGATATATGAAAATGATGGCCTTTAGTCTTCCTCTCCAAGGCTATATAATTACGACAGAGGCTATTCTTAAGAAGAAACTTGATTTTAAAAAATTAGCAAGTATTCAGTTAGTTGCTTATTTTCTCTCATATGGAGTTGTTGGAATTTATCTAGCCTATCAAGGTTATAAGGGGTGGACTTTAGCAATTGCTTTTACATCTCAATATTTGATTCTTGCTTTTTTAATGTATTTATTCATTCCTCTTAAGAGAAAACTAAGAGTGAGTCTTAAACATGCTAAAAATCTATTAAGTTTTGGAGGCAGTTTTACTTTCTCCGAATGTTTTTTCTCATTGGCCACTCATGGAGATAAGACGGTAATTGGAAAAATTTTAGGTGAAGAAGCTTTGGGCTTTTATAGCAGAGCTTATCGAATAATGCTTTTACCATCATCATTTTTTGGAAAAGTTGTTGATCAAGTGCTCCTTCCAGGTATTTCTCAAGTTCAAGAAGACAATGAAAAACTCCAAACTCTATACTTAAGAGGAGTCTCTCTCCTGGCAACAGCTCTTATTCCAGGAACTCTTTTTTTATACGCAGTTGCTGAAGAAGTTATTCTGGTGGCCCTTGGTCCACAATGGACTGGTGCTGTAGAGGTCTTTCAAATACTAACTCTTATTATTTATTTTAGGACAGCTTTTAATGTTTCAGACTCGATATCAAAAGGGATAGGCCTTTATAGAGAACGTGTTATTAATACAGTTGTCTTTGCTACATTCTCTTTAATATTAACTTTCTTGGGCTCTCAGTACGGCGGCATTCATGGTGCTGCTTACGGAATACTAATTGCTATTTTTATTAATTATTTTTTAAGTAATCTTTTTGTTTATAGAAAAATACGGTTTTCTTTTGGTCGTTTTATAAAGGCCCATTACCATGGTTTCGGGGGACTTATTCCTGCAGCCATAACGGTTTTGATTAATAATTTTTATATTCAACATATCCCCGTTCATCCGGTCTTTAAGCTGTTTATGAACGTATTATGCTTGATCGTTTTTTATTTAATATACTTAGTGAAAGTAAGAAGTCCTGAAATTGAGTGGCTTATGACTCAGACTTTAGAGTCTGTGCGGTTGAAACTCAAAAAAAGTGACGTTTAGAAAATAAGGTGAATTCTATGATTGTTTTAATTGCTGCATTTATAACATCATTTTTTATTTGTTATTACTCAATTCCTTCATTGATCAAAATTGCAAAAGTTAAAAATCTTTATGATGAGCCAGGGGAGAGAAAATTCCATAAGAGTTCTACTCCTACACTTGGTGGAATGGGGATTTTTGCTGCATATGTAATGAGTGCAGCGTATTGGGTGGACTCATCTAATATGCCAGAACTCCAGTATATTATTTGCGCCCTAGTTCTGATGTTCTTTGCAGGTATGAAAGATGATCTTATGAATATGTCTGCAAAGAAAAAGCTTATTGCCCAACTTCTTGCCTCTTGGGTTCTTGTGCACTCAGCAGATATAAGATTGACATCTATGTATGGAATCCTTGGGTTCTATGAGATTCCAATTATCTTAAGTTATATTATTTCAATGTTTGCAATAGTTGGTTTAACAAACTCCTTTAATTTAATTGATGGTATTGACCTCCTTGCTGCAACAATTGGTATTATTGCGACATCTGCTTTTGGATTTTGGTTTAGTTATTATGGTTTCTATGATTGGGGTGTTTTTTGTTTTGCTATGGCAGGAGCTCTTTTTGCTTTTGGGTTTTATAATAAAAGCCCTTCGCGAATATTTATGGGTGATACTGGGGCATTGATTGTTGGTATTATATGTTCAATCTTGGCCATAAAGTTTGTTGAGTTAAATAAGGCCATTGACCTTTTTATTTCAGGCCCAACTATTGCCGTTTCAATTCTTATTATTCCTATTTTTGATACATTTAGAGTTTTCTTTATTCGGCTTTTAAATAATAGATCTCCTCTTTCTGCAGATCGAAACCATATCCACCATATATTAGTAGATGGTGGAATGACTCATATGAAGGCAACAACAATTATTGGTAGTGTTAATATAATTGTTATTATTTTCGCTTATTTTTTCCGAGATATTGGCGTACTTTTAGGGATTGAAGAGTATAGCGCTGAGGTCTTGCTTGTCACAATTTTTCTTGTTCTGAGCTTTCTAACAAGTTTTTTAAAAAAAAAGTCCGAAAAAAAAGAAAGAATCGCAAAGAAAGGTGAAAAAATTATAAACGCGCCGAGTTAAGTAGGGCCGTATTTTTTACAAGGTGCTACTTTCTCCTTCGAGAGAGGTGCATATGACAGACTATAATTTTTTCAAACTAGCTATCGTTTTGGTTTCTGTTAATTTATTTGCTGTTCCCCCAAGTCTTAAACATTTTGAAACAACTGAATGCAATGAAAGCAATCTTTACGAGAATCAATCTCAGGTTTGCTTGATTAAAAAGAATCCATCTTTTTTAGGTGATGTATTAGATGAGAGTTTTGATGCTGTTGGCATGAGTTTTAGATCTGGTATTAAACTTCCCAACTTAGAGCAGCGTAGAGGTTATTCAAGAATAATGTATGGCCCAGTCTATCGATCTAAAAATCCATTTAATGATTATGATTATTGGAGATATGTTACTTTTTATAACTCAAAGACACGAACAGAAAGGCTTATGGATTTTCCTAGAGTTTATGAAGAATGCCAAGATGGCCCAGAGTTTTCTCTTTATGAACAATCGTTATTAGTTGAAGCAGAGATAGAATCAGGGTTTTCTATAATGGAGATAGGGATTTCTGGTAGAATCATGGTTAATAAAACAGTTACGTTTACAAGGTCCCTTACGGGCATTTGGGGTGAAGAGGCTATCCATACTCCTTACATAGCTTATGAATCTTGGTCAGGACAAACTCTTATCCAGACCTATGAAATTAAAACCAGAAGATCTACTTTGAGAAGAGTGATGAGACCAGATTTTTCTGCAAACTCTATTAATCCATTAATTAGGGTTAAAAGGTCTAATGTTCAGGAGTGTGAGGATTAGTTAATAGGGCTTCAAAGTCTTTCATTGAGAGTTTGCCTGTAAAATATTGATCATCTTTTTTTGAGAGAAGATCATCAAAAAGCTCTTGTTTAATTCTTTGAAGCTTTAACACTTTTTCTTCAATTGAATCTTTAATTATAAGTCTATAAACATTAATTGCTTTTTCTTGACCAATTCTATGTGCTCTATCTACGGCCTGACTTTCAACAGCTGGATTCCACCAAGGATCCATAATGAAAATATAACTAGCAGCCGTTAAATTAAGCCCAAGTCCACCAGCTTTTAAAGAAATAAGAAAAATCTGATTTTCTCCACTTTGAAACTGCTTAACATTTTCTTCTCTCTTTTTAAGAGAGTATGAGCCATCAATTCGAGAAAATTTATAACCTTTTTCAACAATATGGCTTTGGATAATATCAAGGTAGGTTGTAAATTGTGAGAAGATAAGTGTTTGGTGGCCTTCTGCTGTAATTTGTTCAAGATTTTTGATTAAGTACTTAACTTTAGTACTTAAAAGATCCGGGTTCTTTTGCCAAAGGCAAAGTTGTCTTAACTCCAGCAAGCTTTTAAGCACTTCACCATATCTTTTCTTGCTAACAACAGATTCAACCTTAGTTCTTACTTGTGAGAGTTTATAAATATAATTCTCTCGTTCTTTGTCTGAGAATTTTAAGTAAACAAGGTTTTCAATTTTATCTGGCAGATCAGTAAGTACTTCTTTTTTTGTTCGTCTCAATATAAAAGGTCTTGCCATTTTTTTCGCGATCAAACGTGATTTTTTGATAGAGCTAGATTTGAAAAATGATTGTGATCCCCAAATACCTGGAACGCTTAAATCCATAATATTATAAAATTCTGATAGATCATTTTCTACTGGTGTACCTGTCAGGCAAACTCTAAAGCGTGCGTTCATTCTTCTCGCAGAGGTCGCTCCAAGGGATCTCACATTTTTAAGATTTTGTACTTCATCAAGAATCAGAATATCAAAAATCTGATCTTTGAAAGTTGTGCTGCTTTCTCTTTTCATTACGCCATAACTCGTAATAATAATATTAGCATTAGGGTTGTACTCTCTCTCTCCGCCATAATACATAGATATTTTATCACTTAGAGTTGAAAACTTTTTAAACTCTTCAAACCAATTCATTAGAATCGATACAGGGCAAACAATCATGATTTTAAGTTCATCGGTGTATACAGATTCTAAAAAACTAATAGATTGAATCGTTTTACCAAGACCCATATCATCAGCAAGGCATGCACCAAATCTATTTTCATATAAAAATCTTAACCAATGATAACCCGTCATCTGATAAGGTCTAAGGTCACCTTTGAGAGTAGTAGGAAGAGGGTAGTCAGGAATACCTTTAAGATTGAGAAGCTTTTCACAAAAAGCAATCTCTTCATCAGTAAGAGCTCCATCTATTCCCATTTTTTTAAGTTCAAATAACTCAAAAATTCTTGATCTATGAAATGGTACAGTAAATCTTTTGGTTTTCTTTCCAGGGATTTTTTCACTGGCTTCATAATGAGTATATCTTTTAAGGAGCTTAAGGATTCCTTTTTGCTCTGGCGAGAGTAGTACTAGTCCTTCTGAGGTTAGAACTTGAGATGAGTCAAGGTCAGCTTGTTCAATAATTTTTAAATCATGAGCTCCAAGTTCTAGATCAAGAGAGAACCAATCAATGTCATTTTTTCTTCTAGAAAATTTAACATTAGAATTCCATTGTCCAACTTTATTATCATTATAGTAGATATTAATTCCTACTGCAGAGAGGATTTGATGAAGTTTATAGACATGTTCTAGCAGAATACTTTTTCTGATTTCTATCGTAAGAGAATTGTTCTCTAGGCTGTAATGAGAGAAACGAAAGCATTGAGGTGTATAAATGTCACATAAAGCTGTAAGTAATGTTTTTATATGATGAGTTGGAATATTATCTAGTGTTTTACTAATATGATTGAGAACTTCTAGGTTATCAAAAGATAGTAAATTCTCACCAATAAAATTGAAATAATCTCTCATTGATGATGAGCGTGTGAATTTATTAAGGTGGTTCATATCAAAGCGAAATGATTGAACGAGACTATCGAGGAAATTATAAGCATCAACCTTCTTTTTAAATGTATCTAACAAACCATTATTGAAAACAAGGGCATTAAGCTCAAAAGGTAGGGGGCTAACAATATTGCTTTGATTAATAAATTGAAAAGTTAGATCAAAATAATTTTTTCGGGCAGATTCAGTAATAGAAACCTGGGCCTGGCTATCACTAGTTTCAATTTGTGAAAGTTCAATATCATCAAGAGAGATCTCTATTAAATCACTGTTTCTTGATTTAGCTGTTAGTCTTAAATAATCTTGGATAGTAAGACCAAATGGATAAGGTCTGAGTTTTTCAATAATCGATTTTATATGGTCGGGAAGATGATAAGAGTCTCCTGTTACCCAATTAAAAAGATAAAGGTTTTCAAAGAGTGATATTTCCTCAATTATGTTTCCGTCTTGAATAAGTTTGAAGCGAGGTAGATAAAGATCTTTTGGGACATCTTCACTTTCAAACGTACTCTCTCTTAAAAGTAATTTATGTGAGGGATAAAGCTGAATTGCGATTTTTCCCTCAAAGGGCTGAGGGAGAGGAAAATGCTTGAGGCTTCCATCAACAAGTTTATAGTTGAGTGATAAGTATGAGCCTCTTGTGCTTAAAGGGGCATTTAGAAGTTTCTTTGTGCTTGAGATGATTGTTCCATATTCATTTATATGAACGCCTTCATCATTTAAAAATGGTCTTCTATTAAATTGTGGAAGGCTTTTAACTTCAGATTCAATATGTGAATATCTCAAAAGCAGAGCAGCGGTATGGGCGCAATGCTGAGACATTGTCCATTGAGTGCAATTGCACTGAGTGATAACTTCAATTCCTGTTTCATTAAACCTAACTGTAAGCTTACTTTCTGCAGTTTGATCGTCTTTAATAATTCCAGAAACTATAAAGTATTGATTAGGCCTAGTCCGCTTAAAGGAAATTGAAACCTTGGACTCGTCTACAAGTCTATGGGCCCTCATTAGGTCACTACTATCAAAGTGAGAAGTAGGGTCAATTTCTTGTGTTGTTTCTATGAATATGGCCTTGCTTATTAAAGTAAAGCTCCATTATACGCATTTCTTAAACCTTTTTATAGGCGGAAGGCATGATGATTAATACTTGAGTAATCAGCGCATTTACTAAAGTATTAGCACTAGGCTTACGCGTTAAATAAGTTCCAGACCTCTCCCCTTGAAGCTATTACATATTGTTTGGACTAGTAGGCTTTTATATTTCTTGCTATTATGCCTTCTATGAAGGTTATTGAGCATATTGAAAAGGCTAAAAATCCACTTTTTAGCTATGAAATTGTTCCTCCGCCGAGAGGAAAAACAGTAAAAGACATAATTGATATTGTTAAGGCCATTGAGCCTTTTGATCCACCTTGGATTGATGTTACAGCTCATAGCGCATCGGCTTTTTACCATGAACGTCCGGATGGCTCCGTTGAGCGTCGAATATATAAAAAACGTCCAGGAACTATTGGGATTTGTGGAATTATTCAAAACCGATTCAAAATAGACACTGTTACTCACCTTCTTTGCCAAGGTTTTACTAGGGAAGAGACTGAAGATGCTCTTTTGGAGCTTAACTTTCTTGGAATTGAAAATGTTTTGGCCCTTAGGGGTGATGGAATTAATTATAAGAAAAGAGTTGATAATAATAGATCTGAAAATAAATACGCAATTGATTTAGTTGAACAAGTTGTGGATCTTAAGCAAGGAAAGTTTGTTGCTGAGGGCACTAGTACAAATGCGATCGATTTTTGTGTTGGAGTTGCTGGTTATCCAGAGAAACATTTTGAAGCTCCTAATATGAAAACCGATATCTATCATTTAAAAAAGAAAATTGAGGCTGGGGCAGAGTATGTCACTACTCAGATGTTCTATAATAACGATGCTTACTATAGTTTTGTTAAGCAATGCAGGGAAGAGGGCATAACTGTTCCAATTATCCCTGGTATTAAAGTTATTAAAAAAGCTTCACAACTTAAAACAATCCCACGTAATTTCTATGTTGATATCCCAGATGAGCTAGTTGATGAAATTATGGATTCACCAGATCATGTTGAGGAAATCGGTATAAACTGGGCCTTTAAGCAAGCTCAAGGTCTTTTAGACTTTGGTGCGCCTGTTGTTCATTTTTATATTATGAATGACACATCCTCTATTACTGAAGTTGTTAGAAAGCTGCGATGAAACCTAAATCCCAAGCATATAAAGAATTAGAAGACCTCCTTCAACAAAGAATTGTTTTTCTTGATGGTGCCATGGGGACCATGATTCAAAAATATAAGTTAGAAGAGCATGATTTTAGAGGTGACTTGTTTAAAGATCATCCTTGCGACCTAAAGGGAAATAATGATCTCTTAAGCCTTACACATCCTAATATTATTGGTGAGATTCATGAGCTTTATTTAGAAGCTGGCGCTGATATTATTGAAACAAATACTTTTAGTGGAACTGATATTGCTCAAGCTGATTACCAACTTGAGAATAAAGTTTTTGAAATTAATAAAGTATCTGCAGAGATTGCAAAGCTTGCTGCTCAAAGAGTGGTGGAAAGAAATCCAGAAAGAAAATGCTTTGTAGCCGGAGCACTGGGACCAACCAATAGGACCGCTTCACTTTCTCCTGATGTAAATAGACCTGAGTATAGAGCGGTTAGTTTTGATGAGCTCTGTAATTCATATTATGAGCAGATCAAAGGACTTATTGCTGGTGGAGTTGATATTCTGCTACCAGAAACAACCTTTGATACTTTAAATATTAAAGCTGCAATTTTTGCTATTGAAAAATTTCAAAAAGAGCATCATGAGCAAATTCCAGTGATGCTTTCTGTGACTATTACTGATCAATCGGGGAGAACTCTCTCTGGTCAGACTATTGAAGCTTTTTGGCATTCAGTTCGTCATGCTAAACCACTTAGTGTTGGTATTAATTGTGCATTGGGTGCTACTGAAATGCGCCCTTATATTCAGGCCCTTTCAAAAGTAGCGGATTGCTATATTAGTTGTTACCCCAATGCTGGTCTACCAAACCCGCTTTCTGATACGGGGTATGACGAATTACCGACTGATACAGCAGGATTTTTAGATGATTTTGCAAATTCCTCATTGGTGAATTTAGTAGGTGGTTGTTGCGGAACTACTCCTGATCATATAGCTGCTATTGTGAATAAATTAAAAAATTATGAGCCTAGAAAAATCCCAACTATAGAATCTGCAGCCCGCTATAGTGGGTTAGAACCTTTAATTATAAAAGAAGATAGTGAAAACCCATTTTTAATGGTGGGAGAGAGAACGAATGTTACAGGATCACCTCGTTTTAAAAAATTAATTAAGGAAGAGGATTTTGAAACTGCTCTTTCAGTTGCCAGACAGCAAGTTGAAAATGGTGCAAATATTATTGATATAAATTTTGATGAAGGCCTACTTGATAGTAAAGCCTGCATGATTAAGTTTCTAAATCTGGTAGGAAGCGAACCTGAAATATCCCGTGTTCCTATTATGATTGACTCTTCGAAATGGGAAATTTTAGAAGCTGGCCTAAAGTGTATTCAAGGAAAGGGAATTGTTAACTCAATTAGCATGAAAGAAGGCGAAGAGGAGTTTGTAAGGCAAGCTACTCTTATTAAAGAATATGGTGCAGCTGTTGTGGTTATGGCCTTTGACGAAAAAGGGCAAGCTGCTACAAAAGATGACAAGGTTCGAATTTGTAAAAGAGCCTATGATATCTTAACCAAGACTGTTGGAATGGAGCCTACAGATATTATTTTTGATCCCAATATACTAACTGTAGCGACTGGTATTGAAGAACATAATAATTACGCCATAAACTTTATTGAAGCTGTTCGAGAAATAAAAAAAGTTTGTCCAGGAGCTTTAACTTCGGGTGGAGTGAGCAATATTAGCTTCTCTTTTAGAGGGAATAATTTAGTTCGCGAGGCCATGCATTCTGCTTTTCTTTATCATGCGATCAAAGCCGGTCTTGATATGGGAATTGTTAATGCTGGAATGCTCGAAATTTATGAAGAAATAGATCCAAAGCTTCTTAAAAAAGTGGAAGATGTTTTATTTAATAAACATCCAAATGCTACTGAAGAGCTTATTCAATACGCTGAAGAGTTTAAAGATCAAGGTAAGAAAAAAGAAAAAGATGTTAAAAAATGGAGAGAGTTGCCACTTCAAGAACGTATTACTCACTCTCTAGTAAAAGGCATAGTTGATTTCATAGAAGTGGATACAGAAGAAGTGAGAGCAGAGCTTGGAAGCCCCTTAGATGTTATTGAGGGACCACTTATGACTGGAATGAAAGTTGTTGGTGATCTTTTCGGTTCAGGGAAAATGTTCCTTCCACAAGTTGTAAAATCAGCAAGAGTTATGAAGAAAGCTGTTGCTTATCTTGAGCCCTTTATGGAAGAAGAGAAAAAGAAGAACCCAACGAATAAGCAAGGCGTCTTTGTTATTGCCACAGTGAAGGGTGATGTTCATGATATTGGAAAAAATATTGTGGGTGTTGTTCTTGCTTGTAATGGCTACAAAGTTATAGACCTTGGAGTTATGGTTTCTCTTAAAGATATTATGAAGGCCTGTAAAGAACACGATGCAGATATTTTAGGTCTTAGTGGACTTATTACTCCATCTTTGGATGAGATGATTTTTAATGCTCAAGAGCTTGAGCGTGAAGGTTTTAAAATACCAATTCTTATAGGTGGGGCAACCACAAGTAAGGCCCATACGGCCATTAAAATTGCTCCACATTATAGTTCTCCTGTTTGTCATGTAATGGATGCTTCTTTAGTGGTTGAAGTTTGTTCAAATCTATTAAGTAAAGAAAGAAGTGAAGCTTATATTAGTGAACTTAAGGCAAAACAAAAATCAATTAAAGAAAGATTTGATCAGGGTAAAGGTGTTAGCGAAGCTTTAAGCATGACTGAAGCTTATGAGAATAGATTCGAGTCTATTCAAGAGCACCCTGCCAAGCCTGAATTTTTAGGTGTTAAAACATTCAAGGATATCTCTCTTGAAGATGTGTATCAATATTTTGATTGGTCCCCATTTTTTTGGACATGGGACCTTAAAGGTGTTTACCCAAAGATCCTAGAACATCCAAAGTATGGAGAACAAGCAACAGAGATATATACTGAAGCCAAGGCCATGGTCGAAAAAATAATTCAAGATAAAACTTTCTCTCTTCGTTCAGTTATTGGATTTTGGCAAGCAGCTAAAGTAGAAGAAGATGTAGAGCTTTACCAAGGCGATTCAAAAGTCGAAACTTTATGTTTTTTAAGATCTCAAACGATTAAAAATAATAAGCAAAATTACTCTTTAGCAGATTTTATCAATCCTAAAGGGGAGCCCACTGATTATATGGGTGCCTTTGCAGTTAGTTGTCATGGTGTTGAGGAGTTTGCGAAAACATTTGAAAAAGATAATGACGACTATCAATCTATAATGGCAAAGGCCATAGGTGATCGTTTTGCAGAAGCTCTTGCTGAGTATATGCATAAAATTGTTCGAGATCTTTGGGGATATGGCAAATCAGAAGATCTTAGTAATAGCGATTTAATTAAAGAAAAATATAGAGGTATTCGTCCAGCCCCAGGCTACCCTGCTTGTCCAGATCATACAGAGAAGGCCAAGCTTTGGAAGCTTTTAAATGTATCAGAAAATATTGGCTCAAAATTGACTGAGAACTTTGCTATGTATCCAGCCAGTTCAGTCAGTGGCTATTATTTTTCTCATCCTGATTCTCGTTATTATACAGTAGGAAAAATAGGTGAAGATCAACTCGAGAGCTATGCTGCAAGAAAGGGTATGAGCATAGACGAGGCAAGAAAATGGTTAGCTCCGATTCTTTAGAACGTTTTCTCTACCAATATACAAAAAATAATCCTATCAATCTTGAGATTCTTAAATCTTATCGCGAAAAAGAGCTTTTGGTTTCTTTTGAAATATTTCAGAACTCTCTTATGCATTTTCATTATTTTTTAAAATCTAATCAACTCAAAGCAGATTTAAAGGATCTTTGTGAGTACTTGGAATGTGTCACTTATTCTAATGAGTTTAAAATGCTTGGAGATTTAAATCACGCATTGGAGCTTATGATCAAGACTCATGGATTTGATGCAGCCAAGACTGACTGAACGGCAAGCTTTAGATCAATCTCACTACATTTAAAATGTCCAAGAGGACAAGATCTTTTCCCATGAGAGGTACAAGGCCAACACTCAAGGGATCTATTAGAGATGACTAGTTGATCATCAGATAATGGACCATATCCAAAACGTGTATCGGTAGATAAAAAGAAGGCCGTTACTTTGGCATTAACAGAACTTGCAATATGAAGATTGCTACTATCTCCCGCAAAAACGCGAACAGCATTTCTCATAAATGCAGCAGTTTCTCTAAAATCAAGAGTTCCAGCAAAATTAAAAACATTTTCTCTGTGAGCTTTTAATTTTTCAAAGTACTCATGGTCATCAGGTCCACCTACAAGAAAAATTTGAAATGACCTAAGCTCTTCAATGAGTTTCTCCCAAGCCTCAAGAGGTAAATCTTTTGTAAACCAAGCTGTTTTTGGTGCTATTACGATATAAGGTCTTTCTTGCCATTGAGCAATTTTTTCTTCAATGGCCTTATCCCAATAAAGCCTTGGTTTTGAAGCATCTTTAAAATCACCTAATGGTTTTAATAATTCGAGGTTTTTATGAATCTCATGAATGGCAGGGTTTTCTAGTGGGCGATCTATTTTATAAGTATAGAGAAAGCTTAAAGGGTTTTCTGTAAAACCAATTGTTTGCTTCGCCTTTGAAAAAGCTGTGAGAAGACCTGTATTAAAATAACGATGAGGGTTTATAATAGTATCAAAACTCTCTTGCCTAAAGCGTTGGATAAGCTTTAAGAGGTTTCCATATTTTTTTTCTTTTTTATTCCATACCCAGACTTTTTTAAGGTGTGGATTATCTTTTAAAATTTTCTGGGAACCGGATCGCACGAGAATATGAATTTCATTCTCTGGTTTAGAAAGGGTTTCAATTAAAGAAGTAATAAGGATTACATCTCCAAGATAAGCGGGCTGAATAATTAAAATTTTACTCATAAGGAAATTTATCAAAAAAAAAGGCCCTTAAATAGGGCCTTTAAAGAGATATCTAAGGATTTATTAATTATCTATATAAGACTTTAAAAGCTTAGCGCGAGATGGATGACGAAGCTTTCTAAGTGCCTTTGCCTCGATTTGTCTAATACGCTCTCTGGTTACAAAAAAGTCCTGTCCAACTTCTTCTAGAGTATGGTCAGACTTTTCACCAATTCCAAAACGCATTCTTAGAACTTTTTCCTCTCTAGGAGTAAGAGTTGCTAGAACTGATCTTGTTTGCTCAGAAAGAGTGATACTCATTACAGCATCCGCTGGAGAGATGATTTTTTTATCTTCGATAAAGTCGCCTAACGAGCTGTCTTCCTCTTCACCAATTGGTGTTTCAAGACTGATAGGCTCTTTAGAGATCTTAAGAACTTTTTTAACTTTCTCTACTGGCATTTCCATCTTTTCAGCAATTTCTTCTGGAGACGGCTCGCGACCAAGTTCCTGAATAAGCTGACGAGATGTTCTTACAAGTTTGTTGATTGTTTCAATCATATGCACAGGAATACGGATTGTTCTTGCTTGGTCAGCGATAGCACGAGTAATGGCCTGACGAATCCACCAAGTTGCATAAGTTGAAAATTTATAACCACGGCGGTACTCAAATTTATCAACGGCCTTCATAAGACCAATATTTCCTTCCTGAATTAGATCAAGAAACTGAAGACCTCTGTTTGTGTATTTCTTAGCAATTGAAACAACAAGTCTTAGATTGGCTTCTACAAGACGAGCCTTGGCTCTATCTGCTTTTTCTTCACCTTTTTCAATGATCTTATAAACGTTTTCAATATCTTCAAACTCCATACCACATTCAAGAGAGAGTCTTCTTAGTTTTCTAAGAATGTCTTCTTGAGTACGAAGCATCTGCTCAACCTTTGCATCACTTGTATATAAGTCTTTGGCAAAGGTTCTTTTGAAACTATCGTCTTCAATGATTTTTTCATATAGCTTCCGATAAGAATCAAGGTCATTCACTTCTAGAAACTTAAACACTCTATCCTGGTGCTCAAAAAGTTCAGTGAATTTGTTATAATATTTTTTTACAGGTTCAACAAAGCTGTTGATGATTTTTCTGTTAAAAGTAAGATCTACAAGAGTGTCTCTGATTTTTTCAAATTCAACCTTTTGGCTATCATCAAACTTTTTAAAAGTACCATCGTCTTTTTCAACTTTCTTTAAAAGTCCATCAAGCTCATCACAGATACCAATAATTACTTTTTTAGTTTTTTCAATCTGGCCTTTAGTTGAGTTCTCATCAAGACCACGAACAAGTTCTTTTACAAATTCTTCTTCGTGGTCAGCCGTTAAGATTCTCTCTTTAAGTTTTATAATTTCTTTCATGGCGTGAGTTGAGGAAAGTGATGAAACAACAATCTCTCTTTCGCCTTCTTCAATTTCTTTTGCAATTTCTACTTCACCTTCACGAGTAAGAAGAGCGACTGCTCCCATTTTCTTAAGGTAAAGTTTAACTGGATCACTTGAACTAGAACGAAGCTCTAGTCTTTCATCTTTCGAAAGAGCTTCTTCAATAACTTCACTTCCATCAAGCTTGATTCCATCTTCGTCTTCAGACTCTTCATCTTCTTCAGAAACTTGAATTTCAATTTTGGCTTCCACAACAAGTAATAGAATCTGGTCTAGAGATTCAGTATCAACAATGCTTGCGGGAATAGCATCATGAATTTCTTCTGGAGTAAGAAAAGATTGATCCTTTCCTTTTACTAATAATTTTTCAAAAATTTTTGATCCTAAAAAAGCTTTCGCTGCAGACATAGGCTACCTTCTAAGAGAATTAAGTTCTTGCTGAATATTATTGAGCTGCTTTAAAATTGCGAATGCCTCTTCGTTATTTTCGCAATTTTTTTGCTGCTCTTTTAAAACTTCTCGCTCATTTAAGAGTTTGAGTTGTTTTAATTTTTTATCTAAATCACTTACCATCTTGTTTAACTTTTTCTCATCTAACTCTTTTGGTTGATGATGATAAAGTCCGCTACAAACTGCTTCAAGAATAGGTAGTTCTATACCATCTGCTTTTAGCATATTTGCTGCTACCTGAGAGTACTGAGCTTCCTCAACTTCCAGGTAAACCTCTTGCAAGAGATGAATCACATTTTGTACCTCAGAACTACCCACATAATCAAGTAATCCCTTAAAATCTGGAGACTTAAAACATTCTGGATGCCTACCAATATGTTCCAATAAGACCTGTTCTGAAGGGCTAATATGAAATTCAGAAACCTGTGTTTCCTCACTAACTTCATGGGTCATCTGAGTCGGAGCCGGAGCGGGACTAAGAGTTGCCACGGAGGGTCTTTTTTTATTGCCTTTGAAGTTTGTTTTATAAGCTTCAAGAATTTGATCATCAGTAGAGCTAAGTCCTAGTTTTTTCGCTGCTCCGAGTACTCTTTCTGTAGCGCTTAACGAGTCTCCAAGAGGGGCAACTAGTGAAAATATCTTTTGAAGGACTCCAAGTTTTCTATCAGTAAGTTCAGGAATAGTGTTTGGAATAGTTTTTTCAATTAAGAGATCGATCATAGGTTGAGCATCATCAATACGAGTTTTAAGGGCCAAATTACCATGAGCTCCTAGAAACTCATCAGGGTCTTTGGAATCACCCAGGTCTAAAACTCTAGCAATAATGCCATTTTCTAAAAATAATTGGTTCATTCGTGTAGCCGCAGCAAAACCGGCCTGGTCATTGTCCAGGGCCAAAATGATGTCTTTGGCCATACTGGCTAAAGTTTTGACACATGTCTCGCTCAATGCTGTTCCCATTACTGCTACCGTATTCTCATAACCGTTCTTAATCATTGAAATACAGTCCATATAGCCCTCTGTGAGGATAGCTTGGGACTGTTTTCTAATACTTATCTTTGCAAAATTAAGGCCATAGAGAATATTTTTCTTGTTAAAGATAATAGATTCTTGGGAGTTAATATATTTTCCCTTTTGATTTTCAAAAACTGCTCGAGAGCCAAAACCCACTACATTATTGTATTGATCCCAAATAGGAAAAATCACTCTGTGGCGAAAAGTATCGTAGCTTTTTTCAGGATCATTTTTATCAGGTCTGATAATTCCAATCTCTCTAGCAATGGCAATGGCCTTCTCTCTTTCAGAGCCCTGCAAACTTTCTAGATAGGACGATAAAGCATTATTTCCAGGAGCATAACCCAAGGAAAATTGAGAAACGATCTCTGAAGGAAGATCTCTATTTTTAATAAATTTATTGAACTCTTCAGCCCCAGCTTCTGCTGATTTTTTGAAAATTTTAACAGCCACTTTATTAATTTTTTCGGCCATTTCATAACGGGGGTCTTTCTTTTTATTATTGATAAGCTCATCAACTGGAAGATTAAATTTTTGTCCAATTTCTATAAGGGCCTCTTTAAAATCAATACTTGAAAATCGTTGAACAAAGCTAATAGCATCACCACCAGCCCCGCAGGCAAAACATTTAAAAAGACCTTTGGAATCGCTAACATGCATAGAGGGACTATGGTCATCATGAAAAGGACAAACTCCAATAGAGTCGCGACCTTTACTTTGCAATGGGAGGTAGAGATTAATAATTTCCGATACAGGAATATCTTTAATACGACTCAGAAGATCTGTGGACATGGATGGACTATATACCTAAATCTTTCTAAGGACAAAGGCGTTAATAGACTGCCCTTGAGAAAGAAAGATTTTTTCAAATTTTGTTTGAAATTGGGCCAACTCATGACCTGGATAGTCATGGTAGAGATCTCTCGTACTCATTTCTAGCTTAAAACGTGGATCTTTTTCAATCTCGCATAGCATCCACATGGCATAGTCATCATGATCAGTTTTAATAGAGAACTTGCCTTGAGGTTTCAAGGTCTCGTAAGCAGCGTCTAATAAGGGTTTTTGAAAGGTACGTTTTTTCTGATGTTTTGCTTTTGGCCATGGATCTGGAAAAAACATATACAGATGATCCACTTCTTCTTTGGCAAACATAAAAGCAATTCTTTCGCCTTTCGCTCGAAGAAAACGAATATTTTTAAGACCAAGATTATTAATCTTTCTCACTAAATTAAATGTTCTTTTAAATCTATAATCGATACCAATAAAGTTAATGTCTTTATTTTTGCTACAAAACTCTCTAATAAAATGCCCATAGCCTGAGCCAATTTCTACATGCAAAGGGTTTTCATTTTGAAAAACTTTGCTATTCCACTGCCCTTTAAACTCTTCAGCTTCAAGATCTCGTAAAACAAAATCAGAAAACTCATTAAGTTTGTCATGATAAGGGTTTGCATGTTTGTACTTAAAGTCAGCCTTGATGGCATGGCTTTGTGAAAGGGCTTCGGTTTCCATAGGGCGCAGATTAGCAATGAGGCCCTTTGGTGTCAAAGGACTATAGATATATTACTTAGTCTTTTAGGCAAAAAAAAGGCCCTTCATTCGAGGGGCCTTTTTTCTTTTCATTTAATGGATGCGTTCTGTTTAACCAATAAGTCTTAGTGCCTGCTGCCCAGATACATTGGCCTGGCCTAATACTGCAGTACCTGCAGAGCTTAGGATACCGAGCTTAGCATTTGAAGCTGACATGGCCGCATAGTCAGTATCTCTAATACGACTATTTGCTGCACTTAAGTTCTCACCTGTTACTTTCAAATTGTTGGATGTCGATTGTAACCTATTTTGTAAGGCACCTAATACAGCTCGTTGTCCTGACAGGGATTCCATTGCTGTATCGAGAACTCCAAGAGATTCTCGTGAACCTTCTTTTGTCGTTATATCTAGTCCGTCTACTCCTAATTGAGCTTTTGAAGAATTTATAAGACCTGAGTCATAAGAAATTCTATCTTCAGCATCATTGTTATTTGTTCCAATTTGAAAATCTAACGTTTCACTTGAACCATTCAAAAGTTTTTTACCATTGAATTCTGTCACTTGAGCAATTCTTTCAACTTCATCTGTTAAACTTTGAAATTCAAGATTCGAAAAGCTTCTTTCCGTATCCCCTAAAGTATCAGATGCAGTTTGCACTGAAAGCTCTCTTAGTCTAATTAAGATATTGGAAATCTCATTCAATCCGCCCTCTGCAGTTTGGATCATTGAGATACCATCGTTAGCATTTCGATCAGCTTGCTGAGTTGACCTAATTTGCGCTCTTAACTTTTCACTAATCGCAAGTCCTGCGGCATCGTCACCGGCTTTAGTGATCCTAGAACCAGAACTAAGCTTGTTTAAAGTTTCATTCTGTTTTCTGTTTGTTTCACCTAAAGTTCTCTGTGCTGCTAGTGATGTGACATTGGTGTTGATTCGAAAACCCATTTTAACCTCCGTTTAAGTACATAAAATCCTCCTTGCTAATTTCATCCCTTCCCGGGATTACTGGGCTACCGTGCCCTTGTGGTTTGTATAATTACCAGGTGTTCGGTTCATGAAGAATAAATATGAGAAAATTAAGATGGACTAAAATAATTTAAATAATGAAATGAAATACTTTGCTAAAGAATAAACTTGAATAGATTGGAAGGAATTAGAAGAAAAATATAGGCGAGAGATTTACTTAAGCTTATACCTTCAAAGGGAGAAGGCACGTCTGTCTTGCTTGTCTGTACTGACAACTCTTTTCTGCTTTCAATATCTTTTTGAATTTGTAGAGCAAGATCAGGGGTATCATGACAAAAAACAGCAAGTTCATTATTGAGATTTCTCGATCTTGGGTCAATATTATATGAGCTGATCATAAAGGTATTATTATCAAAGATAATTGATTTTGAATGAACTCCCCAATGACTCTTCTTTATAGAATCACTCAAGTATGAAGACTTCAAAGAATCTCCTTTAAAAATGCTTATATCCATTCCTTTTTCAAGCCAAGACTTCATCTTTGGATAAAAAACGGCAGCAACATAGATTGCGTCTGTGGAGCGAAGACTATTTGTAAGAAGAGAAATTTCAACGCCTTTTTCCAGAACTCCCTCAAGGAAATGTTCGTCAGAGTTTTGTATTATAAAATAAGGCGTTTCAATGCTTATTGATTTCTGGGCCCGTTCAATTTCTCGACCGATTATTTTGTGAACTGTTCTTGTTTGCTTTTTCCTACCAGGAGCATCGCTTGCAAATGTAAGTCTATTGCAGGATCCACTATGTTCTAGTCCTAAAGTGCTTGTTCCAAGAGAGCGAGCGCTTTGAAGCTTTGAAATTTCTTCGCTATCAAGTCCTTCAAATAAGGCCTGCCCTTTTTTATATCTCTGAGCGAATCTTTTCACACGTCTATCAAAATTTTTATAATGATTAAAACTAGTCATTCTCCTTTTTGTAGGAGCTTTAATTTTGCCAGGAGTTTTTGTCATTTTATGTTCCCAATAGGCATCAAAAGTTCCTTGGATCTTTTTAACGATGGGGGATTCAATGTAGATTTCGCGATCGATAAAATTAAACTTTGGATCAAGATCAAAGTATTCGTCTGCAATATTTCTGCCGCCTATGATAACTTTTTTGCCATCGACAACAAGCATCTTACGATGATTTCGGTATTGATGTTTCTTCAGACGAATAACAGGGGCAGTATTATAATATCGAACTTCTATGCCAGCTTTCTTAAAAAAATGAACATAGAATTCATCCATTCGAAAAATAGGAAAAGATTTATCAATTAAAATTCTTACCTTAACACCTTCCGCTGCTTTTTTTGCAAGAGCATTAGTAAAGACTTCGCCTGAGAAATCAGCATCATAAATAAAGTACTCAGCATCGATTGTTTCTTGGGCACTTTCAATCATTTGTAGTCTGAGTTCAAATGCAGAAATACCGTGTTCAATAATCTTAATATGGTTTTTATCTTTAGAGCTAAAGACAAAGTCTTGAATGGATACATCAGACGCAAAGACTGCCGAGCAGGCCATTGCTATGATTAAAAAATATTTCATTTATTCCTCGAATCAAGCCTTCCATTATAAGCTTATCTCCAGTGGAGCATATGAACCCTTGCGCGCTTAGTCACGGGGCAATGTAATAATTTTATATGTAATTAATGCTTAAGAGTCTGATTACTCTCTTTCAGAGTACTTAGGGGAAATAGCTGAACACAAATCTGATAAACTTCTTCTTGATTTTCGTCTTCCATTACAGCTGAAAGGTCACTTAAAAATTTACGTATAAGCTTTCTTGCCAGGGGAATTTTTTGTGGATTTACGGCCATGGTTAAAGATCTAAAATCTCTCACATCTATTGGATGCCTCATGAGAGAATCCTTAGCAAGGTCTAGGCTGTTCATATGAGACTCTTGAACAGAGAGATTAACAATTCCATCACTTGTAACAAATCGTTCCTGAGATCTTTTATAGGACCCATTGTCTTCCACAAGAAGTCCAAGCTCTAAGAGTCTTTCAATTGATTTTTCTACAACAGTTTTTGAGATGCCTAAACGTTCAGCAATCCACTCATGATCACTATTAAAATCTTTAGTGTTTAAAAGAGAAAGGATTCCAAAATGGTACCATTTTGAAATTACTTCGTATTCGTTAAGGTTAATACTTGTATATTCAAATTCTTTAGATCTTTTATGAGCTTCATCAAGAAATGGCCAAAGAAAATCTCTTTTTTCAACGGGGCTAAATGGAAGGCGGTCGCTAATTTTTTGGGCCATGGTTTTTGAAATAGATCTGTTTCCTTTCAAAAAA
>CAYGJN010000013.1:0-32562 GCA_964350135.1 uncultured Bacteriovoracaceae bacterium
GATTCCCTCCTTATTTCTCATGATCAGTGAAAAAGCGGCGTTGTTTATATTAATCAACTCCCTCTTTGCTGAAGTTCTTACGAATATTTATAGCTTCTGCACTATCGCGACCAATCACACTGGTGATGATGTGGTGACCTTTACTGAGGTCCCTGCCAATAAAGCGGATTACTATTTGAGACAAATCATTGGTTCGGTAAATTACCCAAGCCAAAGTAATATTCAAGACTTCTGCTATGGCGGCATGAATTATCAAATTGAACATCATATTTGGCCAAGTGCCTCTGTTTATCAATGTCAAAAGCTAAGACCAAAACTTATCTCTATTTGTACGAAATACGGAATTCCCTACAGAGAAGAGCCCCTTGGAAAAAGAGTGATTAAATTAATGAATGCTATTACGTTGCCTGAAGGTGGTGAAATTGAGCTTTCATCTATGGAGAGTGTAAAATGTTAGTATTATTGGGTATTCTCTTAGGTCTTGTTTCGGCCACCATTTCTGAATCATTCTTCCACATGTTCTTTGGTCATCCTTTTGAAAAAGTGAAGAAGCTCTACTTTAAAAACACTGCTCTTTTTACTGCGTGCTTAAAGCCTTACTATCAGCACTATGTGATTCATCACAAGAAAACTTATCTCAACCACTTCTTTAGTCAATTTGACTCCATAGAACATATGAAGAGAGTGGATACATGGATAGAAAGTAACTTTGGTGAAGAATTTAAAAACCTGATTTGGATTGAGCGCTATAACTTAACATTAAAGGGGTTTATCGGAACACTTCCTTTTGCAGGACCTTTTTGTATTGGCCCCGCCCTAATTTACTCTTTTTTCGGAGTAGAAGCGCTCTTAGGTAGTCTTCTTACGGGTTATATTCCCGTTTGGATGAGTAAGTACATTCACCCTCTTATTCATGCTCCTGAAGAAACTCATAGACATGGCGCTTTTATTCGCTGGTTTATGACAACTCGCTATGCTGAAGCGATTCTTTTGAATCATTTCCTGCATCACAATAATGGAAACAAAAACTTCAATTTATTTCTAGGCGGAGATTATCTTATCGGGCTTCATCGCTCTGGTAGCCCTGAAGAGCTAAGGGAATATAATTCTTTATTAGAAGAATTTAGGTATAAAGTGAGAAGTGGAGTCGAGGTTAGCTATCCTCATGAAGACAATAAGGTTCAACTAGACCAGAAAGCACTTATTAATTCCTATTGTGATTTGTCTAATCCTACGACAGAAGAAAGATTCGACTTTCAAAAGAAGATATTTGAATTAAGCTCGGATGGTCACTGGGATTACGAGAGCTTTGGCTTCAGCTTATATAGTAAGGATTTTGACTTAAAGAAGTGGAGTAAACGTAAAGAGTTCTCTTTTAGCGCCTATGAGCAAGTTGATGGTAAAGTGAGCTATAGAGGAAATCTTTTCAAATCTGGAGATGTCCTTTTAACAAACCAAAATTCAGATGCTGATGGTCTTTTTTCTACCTTATTAGATAGGGTGATCAACTTTGCCCACGCCGCTGTTTTTATTAATTTAGAAATTAACTCTCAAAAATTTCCTGCGGTTATTGAAATCAATGAGTATGGGACGAGAGCTGTTCCTCTTAAAGTCTTTCTATCTAAAGAATTTAATTCTTACGTTGAAATCTTTCGAATGAATAAGGTGATATCTAGGGAACAAGAGGTATCATTAAGCCGAGAGGCGATGAGATTTTTAGATGAGGTTCACGCCTTTGATATCTATCAAGACAGAGAACAAAATCATTATTTAAATTGTGCACGTACGGTTGAATTGCTCTTTAAGAGATCAAATATTGAACTAAAGATTGGTGATTCTAAGTATCACCGAGCGACTTATGAGAATCTTCATACACTGGGTATTCAAGGCTCTATTGGTAAGAAACTTCTTATGCCAGACGATTACGCTCTTTGTGATGAGTTTACTCTGGTTGGTGCCATGGCAAACTCTAACCTTGAAGATATGTTGGCCAGGAACCTTACCCGAGCTTATTTTCAAAAGATTTGGAGAACCAGAATTCTCTTGAGAGAAGAATTTCCTCTACCAGAGAAAATGAAGTTCCACATGATAGAGCTGATTCAAAAAAATAATTTTCTTTCTCAAGTCATTCTCTCTCTAATGGGGCTGACCTTTGAGGAATTTCCCTCAGGGCCTGCGACCTTTATGTCACTAGTTACTTTTGGTGATAATACCATGATCTCGGCGGTTAAGAGCATCAGAGAAGAGCTTAAAGAAAATTGGGATTCTCTTTACGCAAATTTAGGGTGGGAAGAAATCCTCTCTCATCCCCATATGATTATTGCCCTGGATAAGGCGACTTCTGGTTTTGGTGAAATCTTTAACAGTGAATGTGAGATTTCACATAAAATGATTACGGATTCGTTATTAGTGGAGAGGGATTACGTTGTTTAATAAACTCCGACAAAATCCATTCTATTTCTTTCAAAATGTAGTTATCAAAAACTTCATTCTGATCACTATCTATATGCTTTCCCTCTATCAATTTGGTTATGAGGAGAATATTCTCTTATTTTCAGTACTAAGCTTCTTTCTCATTTCACCAAACCCCAAAGTGCAGCTAGCCGTATTATTTCTATGTATTCTATCAGTAGTTTACTTGCATCACACTTCGATGACTTTACTTCTCGCTCTCTTTCTCTTTGGCAGCTATTGGGGTGGTCTCATGTCCATTCTCATTCACAATACAAGTCATGAAATTATTAAGCCTGCCTACTTAAATCGCCTATTAGGCGAGTTTGCTAGTTTCTTTATAACCATTGGCTTTATTAATTTCCTCTATATTCATCTTCAGCATCACATTCACAGTGATAAAGAGGAAGACCCTCACCACAATATGTTAGGCCTTAACTTCATCGATTACTGGGCGTCAATGGGAAGGAATGTAACGAAGGAATTTAAAAGCTATTTGCCAAATAAGGTTTGCCAAACAAAGGGCCAATATCGTTACCTTGTTATGTCTGTAGTACTAAACAAGCTTCTTTTGATTCATATTCAATTGATGTGGTTTGGTGAGGAGGGATTTTCCCTCTTTAGTATCCCCTGTATTATCAGCTCACAAATTCTCTTTGCGTATATTAACTACTACACTCATCCGAATAGGGATCACGAGAGAGATGTTGTCATTGATCTTGATACTTCACTTACGGATAAGGCCATCAATAGGCTTTTCTTTGGAGTGCTCTTTCATAAGACTCACCATAAATACCCAAAGGTGGCGAATCCTATGAAATATCAATCTCAAAAACTTGCGACTAACCCCTATGCTCTTTACTCTTCAAACTTCCCAAAGTAGCAAAGAACATCCTCAAAGGTTAAGAGAAATAAACGCCTCTTTTGTGGGTTCTCATAATACATATTATGGGAACTATTTTAACATCGATTGGAAAATTAAGATAAAATTGAGTTTAATGGAGTGGATTGGTTAATTAAGAAGGGCCTATGGAGTCTAAAACATATGGAATATCAGTTGGTTGGATTGGAAAAACAAAAGTGACTTAAATTCGTCACAAAAATACCTGGGCAGGTATATTTAAGCATAAGTCTAAGAAGTCACTGGATTTTTGCGTGACGAAATTTCGTCATGGCCTTTCCTTTAACTTAGAATTCCAGTAATCAACGAAGGCAAAATACGCGCACTGTGAAGTTAAGAAACCGATATGTTGGGTAACTGAAAGCTTATAGGCAAGAAATTTTTCAACGCCGTCCCTGATCGCTCTTACTATTCGGTGGTGCCAGCGAGGAATGTGGGTTAAAAGGGGTGGCCAGAATTATGTTTCTATCCGGTTCAATTTTTTGAAGATATTCTCCGCCATGCTCCTCCATATCCATAAGAATCCAATTTTATCCATACGTATAGTACGAAGTCTTGAAGCAACTTAATGAAGTTTGTCGATGATTCTTTTATCATTCACAAATCAATTTTCATTTCATCATAATAAATTTAGTAATTTCGCTTTAGCAGACTGGTAGGTGGACTAAAAGGAGAACTCTTAAAGAGCAATACAAGAAAAAAATAAAATCCATAAGATGTACCCATTCTGAAGCTTAAGAATCGATCCTTATTTGCCCCTGTATAAAAATTATATGGTGGCACATTCAGACAGAATGCCTCTCGTGATGATGAGTATACAGAAATAAAAAAAGCCGCTGGACTTGGAACTTACGTTCTTAGTAACAGTGGCTTTTTAATGGACGATGGTTCGTCTAGCTTTTTAAATGGTCGGAGCGATAGGATTCGAACCTTTCCGCCCATGCGTTGCAGGCGCTAACGCTTCTGCAAACGCACAACGGTAAAGCGACCGTCAAAATGCTTCTCAAGCATTTTGAGCGTGTCGCACCCCCAAGGAGGCCGTAGGTTCGACCATTTTCATACCAAAAATTTTCCTGAGATAAATTTTTAATCTCCCAAGGAAAAACAAGTTAACAGCGACGCAGTTTATGCATGAATAAATGAGGAGCTTTAATGAAGTTTTGACGTAGGGAGATTAAAAATCTATCCAGGAAAATGGTCGGAGCGATAGGATTCGAACCTACGACCCCCTGCTCCCAAAGCAGATGCGCTACCAGGCTGCGCTACGCTCCGACTAAATCTTCATGGTCCGAAGGTTTTAGCACAAAAAATTCAGGGATTGAAGAATTTTAAAGCCTCAAAACATGCAATAGATCTATGTGAGTTTTTGCTCTTCCATTCTGGGATTTCGCCCAAAGTCTCAGGTCCTTCATGCTTAAGGGGAATAAAAACAGGATCATAGCCAAAGCCATGATCTCCCCTATAATTTTGAGCGATTTCCCCATAAACTCGCCCCTCAAAGTGGAAAACCTCATTTGGGTCAAGGTAAAAGCAAAGATCACAGATAAAATAGGCCTTTCTATTAGAAATGTTTTCAAGTTTTGTGAGCAAGAACTCGGCCCTAGCCTTATCACTAAGTCCCTGGCCACCAAACCTTGCTGAGTAAATTCCCAACTCATCTGGCAAGGCCTCAACACAAAGCCCTGAATCATCGGCCAAAACGGGAGCTTTAAAGCGGTCATAATAGGCTTTAGCTTTTTTAAACGAGTTTTCTGAAAAACTTATACCATCTTCAACAACTTCTAGTTTTTCAGAACTCGGGTTTATAAGAAGAGGCGCCAAAAGTTCTGAAAGCTCTTGGGCCTTATGATTATTTGAAGATGCTAATAGAAAATTCTTACTCACCAAGAACCTTATTTTGAGCTTTGAAAACTTCTTTTAAAGATTCATTGGCGCATTCAATAAGAGCATTTAACTGATCTCCAGAAAATGGGTCACCTTCAGCTGTTCCTTGAATCTCAACAAACTTACCCTGTGCAGTCATAACAATATTTACATCCGCTTCACAGGAAGAGTCTTCTTCGTAATTTAAATCAGCTATAATTTTTCCCGTTTTATTAATTCCAACGCTAATAGCACCTAATGGTTCTTTAATAGGATCAGATTTTAAAAGTCCTTTTTCTTCTAGGCTGCAGCAAGCGAGACTAAGACCAAGAAAAGCTCCAGATCTAGAAGTCGTTCTCGTTCCACCATCTGCAACAAGTACATCACAATCTAAAGTGATGGCCCTTTCACCTAAAGCTTCGAGGCTAATTATAGAACGAAGTGATCTTCCAATTAATCTTTGAATCTCTTGTGTTCTGCCAGAGACACTATTTCTTTCACGTCTGATTCTAGTATGAGTTGATCCTGGGAGCATTGAGTATTCGGCGGTCACCCAACCTTGACCCTTTCCTCGCAACCAAGGAGGAACACCCTCTTCAAGACTGGCCGTAATATGAACTTTGGTATTACCAAATTCGGCCATAACACTTGCAAGAGCATAAGGATTTATATCTTTGGTAAACTTAACTTCTCTTGGCTTAGAGCGTTCGATAAGGGACATTTGAACTCCTTTCTAATCTGATTTATAACATTTCTATTATGAAACATGTGCATTTACAAGAGTGCGACTCTACTCAAACTTATCTTATCGAAAAGCTTAGTGAATTTAAGAAAGATTCTAGAGAAATTCTAATTACCACTAATAATCAACTAAATGGTAAAGGTCGAAATAAAAATCAATGGAATTATTTTAATAATTCTCTTGCCATGTCATTTACTCTTCAGCCACATAATAAAAAACAGATCACTCCTTTAGAGATTGCAATAAGTATTGCTGACTTTTTAAAAGAAAGACACGCCATTAAAATTGAGCTCAAATGGCCAAATGATCTTTTTTATACCCAAGGAAAATGTGGTGGTCTCATCATGGAGCTTAAAGAAGACTTAGTTGTTTGTGGGCTTGGCATCAATCTCGGAAAAAATGAACTTAAAATCATAGATGACAAAAACAAAGCTTCCTTTCTTCCTCTAGATATAAATAGCTCTGAGCTTTATCAATGGATTATTAAAAACCGTATTCATAATGAAAAAGATGTTTGTAAAAAGTTTGAAGCTCTTTGCATGCATATGAATAAAAAAGTTTACCTAAAAGATTCAAACAGAGAAGGAATTTTTAGAGGATTAAACTTTGACGGTGCTGCAATCATTGAGATTGGAAATAATACTGTTGAGATTTATTCAGAAACTCTAATCCATTACTAATTTTTTAATTTCTGATAATTCTTTTTTTATTAGGTTTTCCGCAAGCTCTGGAATTACCTCCCAAGCCACCTTATCAATACGAGATTCGCAATATTCTCTAATTTTTTCTTCTAAAAATGGTTTAATCTTTTCAACTAAAAGCTCTGTATCTATTTCCGCAAGCTTTCCTGAAATTTGATGAGTTTCTTGCTCTGCCTGCTCAATTGTTACAATAGGATCTGAACTTGTATCATCAAAAGCAGCTGAATCATCAACTGACCAAAAATCCTGAACAGGAATTTCATCTGGTCCAGTATCATAATCGTCTAATTTAATCACTGCTTCTTGCGCTTCAGTTTCTGTAATAGGATCTTCAAGCTCAAGAGGAGGAGTCTTCTTTTTTGGGTACTCAAGATGAATCTCTTCTGGAACCTTAGATTCAACTTTAAGTTGTTCAGGTAAAGAAAAACTCTCTGTTATATCTTTAGTATCTTCTTCGCTAATAACCGGGGGAATATTATCCGTTGTTGGAAGGTCTTGAGTATCGGGAGCGCCACTAATTATTGGTGGAACTTCTACTGACCATTCCTGAAGTTCTTTTGCCATCGCACCTTGCTCGTCTAGTGCAGGAGGTAGAGTTGCAATTTTTATATCTTGAACAGGCTCATTTTGTACTGACCAATTATTATCTTCGTCACTATCCTCAACATCACCATCTTCAAAAATATCTTCAATAGGCGCATCTAGAGTTTTAGGTCCAGTTGCACCCTTTAGATAAGAATCACAGATTTTAATAAACTGAGAACTATCAAATGGCTTAACAATTCTATCTGATACATTTGCGGAATTTAGTTCAAGTTCGTCTACAGTATCAAATGTTCCAAAAAGCATAACAATAGGCATATCTGAGTTTATTTCTTTAATCTCATGAGCAAGTTCATAACCAGATTTCGACTCACTAAGTCCAAAGTCTAAAAGAACAAGGCCATAATTAGCGCTACGACTTTTTTCAAAAAGCTCCGCTTCGCTAGATGCTATCTCAAGAGCATAGTTTGTCTCTGAAAGAGTGATCTTGACGACCTTTTGAATTGTTTGAGAATCATCTGCTAAAAGTATGCGATACGACATAGTAAAATACTACATGATTTCAAGGAGCTAGCAAAGAAATTTGCTAATACCTAAGAACAAGGGCCGTCTGATTATCTAAATTCCCTCTTTCATTAGCAAGATCGAACATTTCATCAATAATCTTTGCTGTATTTCTAGAGTTATAATGAAGAATAGAGTTGATTTCTCCTGGCTCAAGCCTAGAGTAAACTCCATCTGTTAATAAAACCAGACTATCTCCCTCAGCAATTTTAACCTCTTTGTAATTATATTGAATTTGATCATAAAGCCCAAATGCACTTAGAGGTACAGTATTGCCATCATAAGATCTTGTTTTGCGATTTAAAAAGTAAAAACTATCCTCTTGGTAGACTCTTTCAATTTTTCCCTGTGAGTCCAGAAACATTGCAGTGTTACCAATACCTAAAACATGAATGAGATTAGCTGTTTGGGCTACTATCGTTGCAGATGCTCCTGCTCTGTCTTTCATTTCTTTATTTTGATTTGATGAACATAGTTTTTGGTTCGCCTTTAAGGCTGCATTTACAAGAGCATTTCCCTCTAGAGAAAATGAGGGATTAAAGAAAAATGGAAGAGTTGCATCTGGGTCACCTGATATCTCACCATAGATATTATTAATTTCTTCTAATAGATTCTTTGTAGCAATATCCCCTATTCCAGCACCACCAAAACCATCTGCAACAATAAATAATTCTTTATCAAAATTGATTTCAAAATTATCTTCATTAATATTTAAATAAGGACCTTGGTCTGTCCTGGCGCCATAAGATTTTAACTTCATACAATCCTAGTTAACATAATTCTTAAGTTTAGCACTGGCCTTTTTATGATACTGACTGTCACTTGGTGCAATTTGCTGAACTTCTTGAAATTTTTCTTTTGCTGACTTCAACAAGCTGAGTGATTCATCAATAAGAGCATCTCTATATACCTGCCTTGCACTTTTATCCAAACTTTGCTTTATAGAAGCAAGCTCATTAATTGCTTCTTCCTCTGAGGGATCAATTTTAACTATTTCTCTATAGGTTTCATAGGCAGCCTTAAGATCTTGTCCTTCTTTTAAAGAACGGGCCTTACCTTTTAGAGGACCTACTAATTCTTTTAGATTACTTTGTGAGTCTTTTAACATTTGTGTAGCTTCTTTAATCAAATCCTCATCATTATCCTCAAGGGCAACAACTTTTTCCAGCTCAAGACTTGACTGGTACCATCTATCTCTCAAAAACAATGTTTTTCCAGGTGTTAATTTTTTAAGGAGATAATCTCTTCTTGATTTTTTCTGAGCTTCTTCTAATGCAATACGCTCTTGCTCTTTTTCATAATTTTCTACTTGAAGCTTAAGTTGAGAAACCTCTAAACTCTCTGGATCAAGCTCTAAAACCTTGTTTAAAAGTGACTTTACAAGGTCCATTTTTTTCTCATCAAAAGCCTCATTTGCCTTTGCTAAAAAGGTTTCTACTTTTTTTTGACGCTCAATTTTTTCAAGATCTGCAATACGCTCCTGCTCTCTTTTTTCAATCTTTGCTAATTCATCTTTTGCAAAAATCTCCAAATCCCTAGCCGTTTTGTAATTATCTACATGCTCAAAAACTTTATCTAGAAGCCTTAGCCCTTCATCAAATTTACCATTTAAAACTTCTGCCCGTGCCAGTTCAAAGTTTTGAGCAACAACTTCTTGTAGCTCTTCAGGTAACTGATCTATCGTTCTAAGCTTATTTCCAGCAGTGCTCGGTTGTTGATTATTCTCAAATAAGTCTCGTGATTTTTTTTGAGGTTCTTTATCTTGGGCCACTTGTGTTTGGGCGGGTTTTTCTTCATCTAGTAAAATCCAAAGTACTAATAACCCAACAACGATATAGAGAATTTTTTTTCTTTTTTCAGGATCTTTTAAAGCATCTTTTGAAAAAAGGGCCTGACTTTTTATTACCGGCTCTCCACCTTCAATTAACGGTGTCTCTTCTTCATCAAGAAAGTCGACTTCCTCTTCAAGAATTTCCTCTACTTCAATTTCTTCAGTGCTATCAACAGGCATTAAACTAGATTTTTGAGAAGATATAAGGTCCGACTTAACTTTTAAAGTAAATGAAGTGCTACCAACGAGAAACTCGTCCCCACTTTGTAAAATAGCCTCATTTATTCTTTTACCATTAAGCATAGTGCCGTTAGAGGATTTAAGGTCTGTTAAAATACAGCTCGTACCTTGTTTTTTAAGAACAGCATGTACCTGGCTTGCTTCTGGGTCATCTACAACAATCTGGCACTGAGCTGGATCCCTTCCAATAAAGACTTCATTTGTATTGATATAGTATTTTTCAAAATTAGTGTACTCACCACTTATATCAAGAGAAAACTCCACAAAGGATCTTGCAAATTGTGTTTTCTCATCATCAAGATCTGAGTCTATCAAATCATTTGGATTATCTTCAAAACTCTCTTCTTCAAAGTTGTCATTTTCAAATGATGGCTCTTCAAAATTTTCTTCTTGAAATTCATCGTCAATTTCAACATGAGCTTCTTCAACAGTCTCAAGTTCGGGTTCTTCAATATTAACTTGCTCATGCCCTACTTCTTCAGAGCTCTCTGGTGCCAACTCCTCAGTATGAAGACCAGAGTCTAATAGTTGAGTTTGAGGGGGTTCACTTACATCCAAAGTCTCAGAGAAAGATTCACTTTCTTCAAAATCAAAACTGATTTTAAAGCTAGAAATTTGAACGATATCACCAGATTTAATACTGGCCTTATCAATAGATTCACCATTAAGGTAGACAGGTCCAGATGTTCCAAGCTTTTTGATATACCAATGAGAGTTTTCATAAATTATACAAGCGTGGTTTCTTGATACATCGTAACTTGTAAGAACCAGATGACAGTCCTCTGATCTTCCAATGGTATAACTAAGCTCTGATAGCTCAACCATATCCTTATTAAAAGGAAGCTCTACTTCATGGATAACTGTATGTCCCTTACTGACAACTGCTTTCACTTTTATCTATCCCACTTTTGTTGGTAATTTCTTCAATATTTTTCTCAGCAGACTTTTTTCTATCATCATCTGGTTTATATTCCAGCATCTTAATAACAGCACAATATGACTTAATTGCTTTGGCATAATTAAAAGCCTCATAGTCTCTTGCAGCTAAAGCAAAAAACTTATCAATATCATCATCTAGGCTTTTTTGGGCCTTCTCTTTATAAGACAGAGCTCTCGAGTTTTGAGGGCTTAAGATCAAGGCCATATCAAATTCATTAATGGCACGATAATAGTTACCTTCTCTAAGCTCTCTTATTCCTCGCTGAACAATGACATCTAGTTTTTTGGAGACAACTTTATCTTTCTCAAACTGCCTTTGTTTTTGTAGTTTTACAAAGTCATTACTTAAATCGTTAGCCATCTGCACTCTTCTTGCTGGTTGCTTCTTTTCCTCATCTGTAAGAAAAACAAAGGCAACAACTAGTCCTAGGACAATTAATGCTATATTTTTTCTTTTATTATCTTTGGGGCTTTCTTCTTCTTGGCCTTTATTAACAAGTTTGAGTTCAGGCTCTGCAATATTTTGAATTTCATACTTATAGACCGTTTTACCAATAATTAACCGGTCTTTATTTTTAAGAGGAACTTGATTTACTTTTTCACCATTAATAACGATCCCATTATTTGATCCAAGATCTGTAATAATATATTCGCCTTTAACATTTAAAAGTTCTGCATGCTCCCTTGATGATTTTTGATCAAACACTTTAATGTCTGCTGACTTGCTACGGCCAAGAAGAATTCTCTTGGACTTCAAATAGTAGACTTCACCTCTTCTATCACCTGTCATACAAAGAAGTCTATGATGCCTTCCTGGATCTTTTGTAATTTGATAATTTTTTAAAACAACTACATTGCTTTTCAAACTAGCTCTCTTTTACAAATGTAATATAAAATGCTTTGGCAAAAGTATCTTTACCTATTAATGAGTTTACATAAATATTATGCTCTACTCCTCCAAGCTCATATACATCTTCTTGGCAGGTACCATCATTATTCGCCGATCGATCACATAAGGATGATATGGTTGCTGCCAAGCCTTGCTCTCTAACTATTTCATCAAGTGGAGATCCTTTAGATGATGACTCTCTTATACCAATTAAATCTTCTGCAATGGTATTTATTGATTCAACTTGTTGTGATGAGTTTAGGATAATAACTGCTCCATCCGCCCCGCGCATGAACTCCTCAAGCTGCATAACATACTTGCTATCATCTTCCATTTCAGAAAAATCATCGACCTCATCATCGTTTTGAAGCTCTCGAATTCTTTGAAGCATTGAGTTTATTGACTGTTTTAAAGGAGTAAGTTCTTCAAACAAGAAGGTAGTCTCCACACTCTTTCTCTGACCTCTTAACGCTTCTTCAATCTGTGCACGAACTTCAATAAAAGGTCTTGTTGTAAGATAATAAAGTATGCCAAAAAATATTATTGCCAAGATTGCAGATGTAGACCAAGCTTCTGCAAAGCTTTTACCATTTTGCTTTGCTTCTGTAGCCAATGATGAAGGAGTAAAAATAATAGCAATAACACCAATCGTTTCTTCATATCCTCTAGTTACATTATAAGCAACTAAGGCCTTGGCAACACCAATACCCACTCCATTACTAAGAAATTGATAATGTGTTTTGTACTTATTCTCTTCTTTTTTGAAAAAATTAATTGCATCAACAGAGAATGGATTTTGTGTAAACCTATTCCTCTTGGTCGCTGGTGAAATTATTCTTTGCTCTAAATCCAAAAGTTCATAGCTTTCTACATCACTTCCTTCTTCTTCTAAAAAGTTCGTCCTTATATTATTCAAGTTTCTTTGAGCTAGAGCAGTCGTATTCAGTCTTTTTATTTCACTTACATACTGAACGCCACGCTTAACATTTTCAATCAAAAGAGCTTTTCTACTTGATTGCAAAACAGGGAGGATTGTCAATGCAATTATGGAAGTAATAAAAATAGCAATTAAAATCCCAAGCATAGATCGCCATTCATATTCTTTATTAAACCCATGAAAAATCTGCATGATTTTAAATTTAAAAAACCAAATAATCTTTCCAAACGGAGACTTTGGAGCAGGCTCTGTATAATGATCATCACCTTGTTTTTCAACTTCTTGTCTTTGGATTTTCTTCTTTATAATAATTTTTTGTTCTTTGATATGAACTACTTTGAAAATCAAATCAGGAATAGCAATTTCATCACCACTTTTTAACGTAGTAGTTTTAATACTTTTTCTATTTACTAAAGTTCCATTAGAACTATTTAAGTCTTTTGCATAGATTGAGTCACCTGAAACGGTAATTGATAAGTGTTGTTTTGAAACTCCTGTAATATCGATATGGACATTGCACTCAGCATCCCTGCCAATAATATTTTCACCTTCTTCAAGGGGATATTCTTGACCTCTAAATTTTCCACCAATTGCAACTAGCTTAAACATATAATCTCTACCTGATCACCCTCTTTAAGACCTTCGATTTTTTTACTTGCATCTAACTCTAAAACTTTATTTGCTTTGAAGTAAATACCAGTTATTCTCCATGGCCTAAGGTCGTTTATTATTTTTATAACTTTATCTTGCTTATCTAAGAAAATGGCATGAATAGGAATTTTCATAAAAAAAGAATGTATTGAGTTGCACTTTGTAATAATTAATCCATCAAAGCCTTCGAGACTTTCTTTAAACATAAGTCCTATCGTTTTATCTAATAAAGAAGAAGCGATTTTAGCTTTCTCTGCTAGAACTATATTTTTATTTTTTTCTTTAACTTTATAAAACACTGTTAGTTCCCCATCGCTTCAATGATTAAAGGAGCGGCAATTACCATAAAAACGGCAGGTACAACTAGAAAGATCATAGGCATTAGCATTTTAGATGCTGCGGCTGCGCCCTCTTTTTCAATTTGGGCCGATCTTTTATGTCTTATCTCTCCCGCTAAGGTTTTAAGAATTGGTCCAACTGATGCACCAACGGAGTCAGCTGCAATTAGTGTTGCACAAAAAGAAGTAACAGGGTTTAGATCTACTCGCCATGAAAGATTTCTTAAAGCTTCTCCCCTGGATGCACCAACTCTGATTTCTTTTATAAGAGTTTCAAATTCTTCCGTTATAGGACCGGGTGGAGCTTTTTCTATTACTCTTTGCATAGCTGCTACAAAATCAAGTCCTGCCTCTATTGAAAGTGCAAGCATATCAACAACAAATGGAAAACCTTCCATTATTTTTCTGTTCCGCCATTTGATCTGGCCTGATAACCAAAAATCTGGATAGAAAAAACCAACAATTGCAATAATCGGTATATAACTCATTGGCCAAGTTTCTTCTAGGAATGTTCTGAGAACAATAAAGACAAATGGAAAACCTATAATAAGAAAAAGTTTAAATGCAAAAAAATCATCAGGTGTTAAAACTTGTCCAAGCCCTGCATTGGCAAGAGGTCTTTTATATTTTTCACGAATTTTCTTTTTACTTTTCATTCCACCAATCGCTGGTGAAATATATCGTCTAAAAAATGGACGTGAATATTTTAAAACAAATCCATGATCTTGTTTGTCTGAATTCTTAGCTTGTTCTTCTAAAACTTCCTGTGCCTTATACTGCTCTTCATCTGCAAACACTGTTCTCATGAAAAGAAAAACAGATAAGCCCATCATGAGCATGGCCACAAGATCTAGTGGAATAGTCACAGGCTCCCCTCCTTATATGCACCGAACCTATACTATTAGATTACCAAAATAATGCTTGGCAGCTTCAAATAGGGAAGAAATAACCTATCTTATTGAATTTAATCGAGTTTTAAGATTTTAGATCTGCAAGTTTTTGTGCCAGATCATTCATAAATACCTGAGTTTGCGTGGAGGCAATTTTACTGGAAATACTTGGAACATAGATTGGATCATAGGCTGGAAGACTATCATCTTTACATTTATGAATACGCTCTATTTTAGGGGCAAGCTCACCCATAAAGCTTTTATCTTGAGAACATAGCTCAGCTATTTTTATATATGCTTTTTTAGCAATATCAAGTGTTCTATAAATTAATAAATCTGCTCCGGCCCGCAAGGCCTTTTCAGCGGCATCCTCAGGTGTAAAGCGATCAAAGACTGCTTTCATTTCCATATCATCTGTTACAATTATTTTTTCAAACTTCAGCTCTGATCTTAAAAATTCATAAGCTTTCGGACTTAAACTTGTAGGTAAGTTTTCATCTAGGGCATCCACCAAAAGATGGGCCATCATGATCATATCAACCCTAGACTTTGATGCTTTATAAAATGGAATGAGATCTTCTTTTTTAATATCATCTAGGCTTTTTTTTATGAGTGGCAAATCAAAATGCGAATCTTTTGTTGTACCACCATGGCCAGGAAAATGCTTAGCAACCGAAATCATATTTACTGACTGCAACCCTCTAATAGCGGCTGAAACAAATTTTTCTACTTCTAGGGCATCTTTACCAAATGAGCGGTCTCCAATAACTTTATTTGTTGGATTTGTTAAAACATCACAGACAGGTGAAAAACAAAGATTCACACCACATTGATAAAGCTCACTTGCTAAGATTTGATGAACATCAAAACAAATTTTTGGTGATTTTAGCTTTGCAATCTCTAACATAGGAGGAAATCTAGTAAATGGTTCACTGAACCTTATGACTCTTCCACCCTCTTGATCCACAGATATAAAAAGAGGTCTGTTGCCTCTTAAAGATTGTATTTGATTAACAAGCTCTGCAACTTGAGCAGGTGACTCATAATTATATTTAAAGAGAATTACACCACCGATATTATTATTCTTGATAAACTCTTCTTCGTCTGAAGTTAAGCTTACTCCTTTAATACCGGTAATAAATAATTGACCTATTTCTGTTGTATCGACATTACTCATAATTCATTATTTTTGGGATCTAAAACATCCCTCAATCCATCACCTAATAAGTTCAATGCTATTATTAAACCTGCCATTACGATACTTAATATCATAACCAAATGTGGAGCCTCAAGTAAGACATCTTTTGCTACGGCAAGCATTGCTCCCCAAGAATACTCACTGCCTCCAAGCCCAAGAAATCCAAGTACTGCCTCACTAATTATAACTCCGCTAATTCCCAACACCATATGAATAATCATCTGCGGCAAAATTGCTGGAACAATAACAGAAAAAAACAAACGTGTTTCACTTACCCCGATGGCCCTTGCACTTTCAACAGAGCTTAAGCCTAAAACTCTTTTAATCTCACCTCTAGCAATCCTCATGTACCCTGGCCAGCCAGTAAAAATAAGAACAAAAATTAAAGCATTTAATGAGTTTCCGCTAAATGACATAAACACGATTGCAATAAGAATTGTAGGAAATATAAAAATCAAATTTGTAAAAACCAAAAGAAGTTTATTAACAAAGTTATTAGAAATAACACTTATATAGGCAATAAAGATTCCAAAACTTGCAGCAAAAAACGTTACGACAAAACCCATTGTCAAAGAATAGCTAAGACCTGCAGATAATAATTCAACCAGAGATCTTCCAAAAACATCTGTGCCAAGAAAAAATTTATCTTGAAAAGGAGTCATAAGCTCAAAAGCTAAATTAATCTTAGGTTCATAAAAAAACTTACCTGGTTTTAATATACCTGCATATATAAGCCAGGAAAAATACCAAAAGATATAAAGACCTGTTAGGCATAGGCCAAAAACAAAGTCCTTACTTTTAAATAATTTATCTTTCCTAAGATGCATCAAACAATCCTTGGATCAATTTTTTTATTAACTGCATCTATCAAGAAATAAACCACCAAATAAATAATCGTTATATATGAGGCAACCCCCTGTACAATTGGATAGTCTCTATTTTGTATCCCTTCAAAAAGTAATAGGCCCATACCTGGTATATCAAAAATTGTTTCAGTAATAATTGTACCTGCTAAAACGACAGATAACTGAATTGCCACAACATTCAAAACACTTGGAGCACTGACTTTTAATACCCTCAAATAGATTTGCAATAATGACAACCCTTTGGATTTTAATACTTGGACCCAAGGCTCGCTAAGGTCATCAAGAAATCTTGTACGAGTCACTCTCATTAAAATCGAACTTAAGGGAATTATAAGTGTTAAAGCTGGTAGAATTATATGTTTAAGGTCTCCCCATTCAGAGACGGGTGTCAGCCCTAACTTGATGGAAAAAAAATAAATAAGCAATGGAGCAAGTGAAAATATCGGAAAAGAGAGAAAAATCAAAGTACTTAACCGTAACCCAAGGTCTATCCACCTTCCCTTATAAAGTGCTGAAAAGACCCCTAAAGTAGTTCCAATAATTGTTGAAAAGAATATAACAATAACTGCAAGAGTAAGACTTGGTGAAGCATGTTCTTTGATTAACAAGTTTACAGATTTTTTTTTAAAAAGAGATGTCCCTAAATCTAGCTTGATAACAGATAAAAAATAGCTACCAAATTGAGAGAGGATTGGCTTATCTAATCCCAGCTGTTCTCTATATTTTATAACCTCTTCCGCTTTTGCTTCAGGCCCAAGAATTCTTTCCACAGGATCACCAGGAGACAATCTCATCGCAAAAAAAATAATTGAGATTGCAGCAACTAATGTTATCACTAGCTCTATAATTTTTTGGATTATATCATTCATGCTATATGCTCGTTTGAGATAAGCCTTGAGCTACCCAATACTTGCCGTCTAAAAGTTCTTTATCATTGAGGTGATAGTAGATAACTTGATTATTAAAACTTAGATGGTAAATATTTTTTTTATCTTTTGAAAGTCCCTCGTAAGTCAAGATTCCTTTTGAAAAAGGACTATTACCTATTCCGTCATATTGTTCATTGATGAGAGGATAACCATCCCATATAATTGTTAGGTGCAATTTCCCTGCTTTTTTTGCCATGCTCTTTTTAAAAAAATTTGTAACGCGGATACAATCTACCATTTGAGAAAAAAAACAAAAAATACCTTTTGTTCCAGGAAAGTTATAAGATTTAACACCATTATATTTAGCCTCAGGAGAGCTCATCGTAATAATAAGTTTTTTATTCTTTTTATCTATTTCTGTTTGAGAGAAGAATTTTTTTTTATTAAACCAAACAGTATATTGGGCCTTAATTGGTCTTAGTACTGTTGATGAGCGATTCCCCATCTTAAGTGAGCCTATTTCTGAAATTGCAATAGTCTTTTCATAAGTCTTATTGTCCTGCTCTCCATCAATTTTTCTTTTCTTGAAATATTGACCGTCTTTAGTAAGACCACTCTCTGTTGATAGAGAAAATGTTCCACTAATATCTGTGAATTGATAAGATCTTTTATACTGAATTATGCCACTTTTTTCCCTTAGTGAAGAGCAGCTAGAGAAGATAAAAAGTAGAACTAAGATTGTTTTACTCATTCAGAAATTTCTCGAAAACTTTCTTAATATCTGTTTCTTTTATATGTTCATTTATAAGCTTACCAAGGTTGTCATCAACATTTGCCGGAACCTTTGTAAATCTTACTCCAATTTTAAACTGTTCAACGCTTTCTCTATTGTGAATTTTGTGAGGTTTAGAATAAACCACCTCTGCTTTTGGGATTTTTAGATCCTTTCCTTCAAATTTAATTCTTAGATTATGAAGCTCTTTTCCATCTTCAAAATATTCTTTTTCAAGCTTGCCCGCGATTAAAGCTATGCCTGAGACTGAAAGATCTAAAACTCTCAGAAGTACTTGATCTTCTTTTAGCTCCTCTTGTTCTTTTGTATCAACAAGATCAATAAACTGTCGGAATAAAGAAGTATTACCTGATTTAGTTTTACTAAAATCTAAAATGGAGGTTTGTTCATCTTGAGAAAAATTATCTGTAATTCTTAGAAAACAATAAACGCTATAGGTTGGATAAGTTAATAATCTAAAATTCTCACGCCTCTCACACTTATAAAACTGCCCTACAAATTGCAGATAATTAGCGTGAATAGAATCGTTATAATTAACTATTGCAGTAGCAAAAAAATTAAGCCCTTTGATATTATAATTAACAAGGACTTCCTCACTCAAAAACCTGGATTTAGTTTTATCTTCATTTTCAATATGAAGACGAATTTCTTCAGCATTGAAATGTTTTGCCTTAACCTTCTCTTTGTCTTTTTTTCCCTTAATCCAAATATAAAGCTCTAATTCATTTTTGGAAACATAAGCAAGTTTTCTTTTAACTTCCTCACTGGAAAGAGGTGTAAAATTCAGGCTATCATTGCTCATAATCTAAGTTAATGTTGTCACTTGCTTAAGAAGAGAAATTGATTCTAAAGCAATTCCACATCCTCTAACTACACAAGTAAGAGGGTCTTCCGCAAGAGATACTGGTAATCCTGTTTTCTCTTTAATTAATATATCAAGGTTTGCTAGCAACGCCCCACCACCAGCTAAGATAATTCCATTATCAACAATATCAGCTGCTAACTCAGGTGGAGTTTTTTCTAGGGCAACTTTAATAGCCTCAACTACTTCAGAAATTGGATCTGCTAAAGCATCTCTAATTTCATCAGAGGTAATCTCTATCGTTTTAGGTGCACCTGCAATTAGGTCACGACCTTTAACTTCATATGTTTTTACTTCATTATCAAATGGATAGGCATTACCGATAGAGATTTTAATCATCTCTGCCGTTCTCTCCCCAATAAGCAATGAGTATTTTTTCTTAATATAGCTTGTAATAGCTTCATCAAATTTATCACCGGCGACTCTTACTGATTGTGAGTAAACAATTCCGCCTAGAGATATAACAGCAACTTCAGTTGTTCCACCACCAATGTCTACAATCATATTCCCTGAAGGGTCAGTAATAGGAAGTCCCGCTCCAATGGCAGCGGCCATAGGCTCTTCAATAAGATAAACTTCTCGAGCACCTGCTTGCTCAGCACTTTCTTTAACGGCCCTTTTTTCAACTTGTGTAATACCAAATGGGATACAAATAATAATTCTAGGCTTTATTAATTTTGATCCATTCATTGCTTTATTTAAAAGATCTCTAAGCATTGCTTGTGTCACTTCAAAGTCCGCAATAACACCATCCTTCATCGGACGTATGGCCTTAATGGATCCAGGGGTTCTACCAAGCATCTCTTTTGCTTCTCTACCAACAGCTAAAACTTTCTGTTGTCCTCCGCGATAGCCCTGGTGAACAGCAACAACAGAAGGTTCGTTAACAATGATACCTCTATCCTTTGCATACACTAGGCAATTTGCTGTACCTAAATCAATTGCTAAATCATTTGAAAACCAATCAAGAATACGTTTAAACATTTGTTATTCCTCGTTTACCATCTATAGTGTCTAATTTTTTCACCACGGTCAGAGATATCAGCCATTATCTCAATGCCTAATTCTATATGTATATCAGTGTACTTTTTAAAAACAGATTTGGCTGACTTATTAGTCTTAATCCCTCCACGTTTTATCGGACAATCAGAAACTAAAAGTAATGCTCCTACACTGACTTTATTTACTAGGGCAGTTACGTACAGTGCAGCCGTTTCCATTTCTACTGCCAGCACTTTTTCCCTCATTAGGTTATCTTTAAACCTTTCATCAAATTCCCAAAACCTTAAATCAGTTGAGTGAATCGCACCTGTTCTATAATCATAACCATTTTCTACTAATACTTGAGAAACAAACTTTTGAACTTTAAAAGTTGGAAGTGCGGGTACTTGCTCAGGCATAAAATGCATTGATACACCTTCTGCTCTTATCGCCGCAATTGGAAGAATAAAGTCACCTACATTTAAAGATGGATGAACGGCTCCACACATTCCCAAAAAAAGGACTGCTCTTGGTTCTATTACTGTACATAACTCCATTACTAAGGCAGCCATTGCAGAACCAATACCAAACTCAATAATGGTAACCTTAGCTGACTTAGAAGAGCTTGCCTGAAAAGCTGAACCTTTTGTGTATTCATGATCATCAAGCAAAGAATTAAAGCGTTCCATGTAGTAATGAAAATTTGTCAAAATTATTTGTGGTTGAAATTGATCAATACGATGGCCTGTATATCTTTCAAGCATATCAATTGCAATTACTCTTTTTTCTTTATTTCCATAAGTTGTTTTTTTTAACAAACGCTCTTTAATTTGTTTATAACGAGTAGGGTTTGCCAATTTTGAAGTACAAATTTTTTTTGCTTTATTAACTTTCGCACGGGGCGTACTTTTATTTGAATTGGAATTTTTCTTCACGGTTTTTTTGGGCATTTCGATCCACTGTGTAGAATTACATTATAAAACAGTTCTAATAGTAAAATTTAGCACTTAGAGCAGTCTTGGACAAGAACGATTGGTGTTCAAGTTACCCGAGTAAAGCACTCAAGCTCATTATTGTTTTCCTTCTTACTAACATCACTTATTATAATTTTTTGTGAGTAATTATGATTGAACATTTTAAATTTCCAAATCAGTTTATTGATGACCAGTTTGTCCCTTATATTGAAAAAGAAGACATTAAACTGCTCATCAAGTCCCTTGCTTATTCAATAAGTGAAAAATACAAAGACCAAGAACTTATAGTCATTGGCGTTCTTAAGGGAAGCTCCTGCTTTACAGCGAGTTTAGTGCGAGAAATTGTAGGTGTTGACCTCTATATCGATTTTATCAAGCTAAGCTCAGTAGGTAGGACTGAATCAAAAGACGGCACCATCCTCATTCAAAAAGACACCAAGATGGATTTAAGAGATCGCAACGTCTTAATTGTGGAGGATATAGTGGATTCAGGCCGAGCATTGAAGTTTATTCAGGATAGAATCATGCTGTGCAAGCCTGCAAGCCTTGAGACCATAACCTTGTTTGATAAACCTTATAAACGTAAAACTCAGGTTCAAGTTGATTATATTGGTAAAAAAATTGAAGAAAGGTTTATTGTAGGCTTTGGCCTAGACTTAGAAGACTACGGTCGTAATCTAAATGACGTCTACTATCTTAAGTACCCTAATTAGACATTGACAGTTCAAGTCAAAAAATAATAAATTCTCATTCTCAATCAAATAAGGAGACTAATGATGGGTCGCGGTAGAAAAAGATCTGAACTGAAAATGAGAAGAAAGAAAAACCAAGAAAAAAAGAAAATTAGACTTAAAAATAAGATTAAAGCTAAAAAAGCTTAAGTCTCTTCAGGGGTTTCACTACCAAATGAAACCTCTTCTACTCTTTTAGATTGAACTCTAAAAGGCTTCATTTGCTTAATCCAAAGACTATCCAACAAACTAAAGCTTCCTGTTAGTCCTGGAATTGTTGCGATTGCTTTAATATTTCTATTAAATTCCTCTCTAGATTTAACTTCACTGGCCAAAAAAGACTGGGCAATATTAATAGCTTCATAACCAATAAGCTCTATTAACCTTGGACGATTTTTATACTTTTCAACAAACTCATTTAAAAAAGTCTTATCAATTTCATTAATCCCGTCACCTATAAAGTAAACATCCCTATCCGAACTTGAAGCTGTTCGGTAAAGCAAATTACTCCTCCAAGAAGGACCACCTAAAAACTTAACCTTAAAAGCATCATAATAAGTAAATGACGGCAGTATTTGAATAGCATCCTGTGGATATGCTGGAACATAAACCCAATCAAAAGAAATATCTGGAGGGAGATCCTGAACTCTCCTTATCGATGATTTTCCTTGAAGCTTATGAACGTCTTGCATGAAGTCTTTCTCTTCTTGTCTTTGTCTTAAGTATTTTAATCCCAAGATTTTTGCCACTGGGTCTCTATAATCATTCAGACCTTTTTGATAACCCTGAATGGCCGTTACAGAAATATCTCCAGATAAACTCTTTGACCAAATTTCATTAATAAAAGCATCACCTCGATCGCTCTGAGGATAAATAACAGCTACATTTTTTCCAAATTCATTTAATATATCAGGTGAAAATGCCCTCGCCACTTGAGACTCAACCGAGCCTGGTAACTCAACTAGTAAAAAACCTTTATCTTTTCTTGGAAGATAAATTTGAGAAAGTGAGATAAACATTACACCATGCTTTCTTGCCTCTAAATACTCATCCTTAGCTTCATCAGAAAAAAGTCCTCCTATAATCATGGAGACTGAATGTTTGTCTATTAACTCTCTAACTTTTGTAGCGCCAACAACACCTTTTCCCTGGCTATCAACAGTAAAGATTTTCACATTAGAAAATTTCTCTTGAAGTTTTCTAATTGCAAAATCAATTCCTAAAATTGAACGGTTAGCAAATTCAGACCTCTTCCCAGTAAAGGGAAGAATAACGCCAATATTATTAACATTAATACGTGATATGCCTTCAAGCCTTCCTTGAAAGTCATCTATTAGAGAAAGAATTTCTTTTCTTTGTGAAAAATTATTTTTCAACCAATCAACAAGGCTCAAAGAAAATTCTTTTTCACCACTATATAGAAGATTTTCTGCCTCTAAAAAACCGAGATAGGCAGCAGCGAGATTTTGCCCCTCAATAAAGTTTTCTAAGAACCGAATTTTTTCATTCTTACCAAGCCTGGAAAAAGAATGAGATAAAGATTCAAAATAATGACTATTTCTTATTTTCACCAAACTCTCAAAGCTTCCCAGGTAATGAGTTAAACTTTTAAGAGCGTCGAGACCATCGCCTACTTCCTGGGCCAAAACATAAAATAATCTAAAATATTTTGCTTTTTCTTCTTCATTTAACCTTGAGCTATCTGCAACCTTTAAAACTGAATAGGCTCTTATAAAATCTTCTCTCTTATAGTAAGCACTACCAAGGTTTAAATTAATTTGTGCCGTTAAAGCTTCATCAAGAGCAGAGGTCTCAAGACCTTTATCAAAATAAGCAATTGCATCGGTGTAATTATTTTTTGCAAAATGGACAACGCCCATTAAATTATTTCTAAGAGCAAGCTCAGTTGGGCTTAATTGAGCATCGTTAACTGACGTTAAAAGATTTAAAGCATCATCAGCTCTTCCTAGACTATAAAGATTTTTAACTTCATCAACAGTTTTAAGAAATTCTTTGGAATATAGATCCGATGTATCTCTTTGATTAATCATTGAAATACCGGAGCAACCCCCAAGAAGGCCAAGCACAGACAAGAGAATAAGAGATAAGAATTTAGCTTTTAACACTCACTGATTTTAAATGCTTAGGCCCGATGTGTAAAAGCATTACCTATTGAAAGAGATCCCGAACTTTGTCCAAGAAACCACGCGCCATAGGATTGCATTTACCACCCTCTAAGTCAGATAATTGCTTAAAAAGATCTTTTTGCTCCGCGGTTAACTCAGTAGGAGTCTCTACATGGATATGAATGATCTGATCCCCTTGCCCATAGCTTCCAAGTCGGGAAATCCCCTTACCCTTTAATCTCATTTTTTTACCAGACTGGGTTCCACTTGGAATCTTCAAAGAAACTTTTCCTGAAAGAGTAGGAACTTCAATTTCTGCACCTAGGGCCACCTGAGAAAAACTCACAGGCACTGTACAGTGAATATCAAAACCATCACGCTCAAAAAAATCATGTTTATTTATTTGAATTAAGACATAGAGGTCACCACTTGGTCCTCCATGAGTACCAGCATCTCCCTCGCCAGTTAGCTTTAAGCGTTGTCCGTCATCAATCCCTGCAGGGATTTTAACTTCCAACTCCGACTCTTTGCGAATTCGACCACCACCATGACAAGATCCACATTTTTCAGTGATAATCTCACCACTACCCTGACAAGTAGGACAAGTGCTCTCCATAGCAAAAAATCCTTGTTGTCTTCTTACAGACCCACGCCCATTACAAGACGTACATGTACTTGGACTAGTTCCAGGCTTTGCACCAGTGCTATTACAAGTATTACAGCCAGTATGCCTTGAAACTTTTATAACTTTTTCAACACCAAAAGCAGCTTCATTAAAATCTACACCTACTGCCACTTGAAGGTCAGCACCCATTCTTGCTCTTGAGCCTCGGCGCCTTCCTCCGCCTCCACCCATAAAATCACCGAAGATATCACCAAAGATATCACCAAGGTCACTAAAATCTGAAAAGCCTCCGCCACCAAATCCACCAGCTTGACCATCAACTCCTGCATGACCAAACTGATCATATCGAGACTTTTTATTATTATCTAATAAAACCTGGGCTGCTTCAGAAGCTTCTTTGAACTTAGCCTCAGCCTCTGGATTGTCAGGGTTTCGATCTGGGTGATATTTCATTGCAAGCTTGCGATAAGCTTTTTTAATATCATCTTTACTGGCATTTTTATCAACACCAATTACTTCGTAATAATCGCGCTTGCTCATCAGTTGTCCTTCAAGAATGGAGTAAAGAGGTGTTTATCACACCTCTTTAAAATCCGCATCAACAACATCGTCGTCATCTTTTTTATTTTGATTTGTTTGTGCAGCTTCTGGATCTGCTTGTGCACCGGCACCGTCAGCAGCACCTGCCTGATATAAGCTTGTAGCAACTTTATGAGATACATTCTGTAATCTCTCTGTAGCAGCTTTTAAGTCATCAACGCTTTCACTTGTAAGCCTTTCCTTTGCTTCCTTAACCGCGCCTTCAAGTTCGCTTTTTTGCTCATCAGTAATTTTGTCAGAACTTTCAGTGATAATTTTTTCTGAAGCAAAAATCATAGAATCAAGATTGTTTCTAACATCTACAACTTCACGTCTTTTCTGATCAGCTTCTCTATTAGCTTCAGCTTCTTTAACCATTCTATCAACTTCTTCATCAGATAAACCTGAACCACCAGAAATTCTAATTTCTTGCTTCTTCCCAGTTCCTTTATCAGCAGCTGAAACATTTACGATACCGTTTGCATCGATATCAAAAGTAACTTCAATTTGAGGAACTCCTCTTGGAGCTGGCGCTATACCAGTTAACTCAAAACGACCAAGGGATTTATTATCATTAGCAAATTCACGCTCCCCTTGGAGAACATGGATTGTAACTGCGGGTTGATTATCCTGAGCAGTTGAAAACACCTGAGATTTTTTGACAGGGATCGTTGTATTTTTTTCAATTAATTTAGTTGAAACACTACCTAGAGTCTCGATACCCAAAGATAAAGGCGTTACATCAAGAAGAAGAACATCTTTAGTCGTATCTCCACCTAAGACGCCACCTTGGATAGATGCACCAGCTGCAACTACTTCATCTGGGTTGACTCCTTTAGAAGGATCTTTGCCAAAAATTTCTTTTACTTTTTGTTGAACGATAGGAGATCGAATAGACCCTCCCACAAGAATCACTTCGTGAATTTCATTTAGGTCAAGCCCTGAATCTGCAATAGCAGTTTTACAAGGAGCCGATAATCTATCAATAAGATCAGAAATCAATGATTCAAACTTTGCTCTAGATAAATTCATTGTTAAGTGAATAGGGTTTTTATCTGAGTCTTGAGTAATAAATGGTAAATTAATTTCTGTTGATGTTACGTTTGAAAGCTCATGCTTAGCTTTCTCAGCAGCATCTTTAAGTCTTTGCAATGCCATTTTGTCTTTTTTAAGATCAATTCCATGCTCTTTTTGAAACTCTTCAGCGATATGATTTATAATTCTATAATCAAAATCTTCACCACCAAGAAAAGTATCTCCATTAGTAGCCTTTACTTCAAAAACACCATCTGTTGTAATTTCAAGAATTGAAACATCAAATGTCCCACCACCAAGGTCAAAGACTGCAATATTTGTATCTTTTTTTGTATCTAACCCGTAAGCAAGAGCTGCGGCAGTTGGCTCGTTGATAATTCTTTTAACATCAAGGCCTGCAATTTTTCCTGCGTCCTTAGTTGCTTGTCTTTGAGAGTCATTAAAATAAGCTGGAACAGTAATAACAGCTTCAGTAACAGACTCACCTAAATAATCTTCTGCAGCTTTTTTAAGTTTCTCTAAAACTTTTGCAGAAACTTCCTGCGGAGACATTTCTTTTCCATCAACTTTAATCCAAGCATCACCATTTTTGTTAGCGATAATTTCAAATGGAGCAACTTCTTGAAACTTTTTAACTTCAGCATCAGTTGCTTTTCTACCAATTAATCTTTTTGCACCAAAAATTGTTTTCTCTGGATAAGTGACAGCTTGTCTCTTGGCAACTTGCCCAACAAGAGTCTCTCCTGATTTATTAAAACCTACGACAGAAGGAGTTGTATTATGTCCTTCTTCGTTTTGAATAATTTTATATGCACCATCCTCATATACAGAAACACAAGAATTTGTTGTTCCTAAGTCGATTCCAATAATTTTTCCCATGATTTACTCCTTACTTTTTTATTTTGAAACTATAACTTTTGCTGCTCTTAACAATCTTCCATTGAGCATATAACCTCTTTGAAATACACTTATAATTGTATTTTCGCTATGCTCATCACTTTCTTCCTGGGCCATGGCCTCATGAAAGTTAGGATCAAATTCCTTGCCCATACTTTCAAGCTGAGACAATCCATGCTTTTCTAATGTTGTTAAGAATTGCTTTGTCACCATATCAATTCCAGTTACTATATTTTTAACTTTTTCATCCTCTAAATTTCCAATAGCACCTACAGTGCGCTCTAGATTATCAACAACCTCTACAAGGTCCTGTAGTATTTTTTCAGAGCCATACTTTAACAGACCCTCTTTTTCTTTTTGAAATCTTCTTTTCGCATTTTCATAATCAGCAGCTAGATAAAGATATTTCTTCTTAGCTTCATCAAGATCAGCCTTTAAAGCCTCTGCTGGATCAACTTGCTCTTTTTTTTCTTCATCAGAAGCCTCTGGTCTAAGCTCAATTGGCTCTTGCGCTTCCTCTTTGCCTTCAATATTTTGTTCTTCACTCATTATAAATACCTCGCTCCTACTTAAGGTGGGTTCGATTTGAAAAGAGTCAAGGAGCAGTTTAAGAAAAAACCGGGCAACAACCCTAACGTACTGAAATTACAGAGAATATTTCGTCTATCAAACTATCTAAAACCACAAAACCCTTGGCCGTTGGCCGCAAGACTTCTTCACAGTTTTCAGAGATAAGACCCTCCAGGGCCCACTTACCAACAAGTCTATTTATCAAATGCCTTTGATCTTTGGTGAAAAAATCATCAATTAAGATACCTTGGTTTGTTCGCAAGGCCATATAAAGTCTTTCTAGCCAAAGCGCTTCTTTATCCAGCTCTTCAACTTGATAACTTGTATCTGTGGTTTTCCATTTATAGCGATAACCAAGATCACGATCTTTTAACAAAAGCCCTGTTGCAGATGGGCCAAGGGCAGCTACGGACTTGCTTTTCCAATACTGAAGATTATGAAAAGACTCAAATCCCTTTTTGGCATAATTTGAAACCTCATAATGTAAAAACCCCTGAGATTGCAAAAATTCACTTACAAGTAAATACTCATCTCTTATAAAATCTTCATCTGGCAAATATTTATAATGAATATATTGTTTTGGAACAGTTAAGATATAAAGACTTATATGACTCGGACCAAATGAAAGAATTTCACTAAGCTCAGATTTTATATCTCGCTTCTTCTCCTTTGAGTAAGGTAGTCCAATCATAAAATCTACAGAGAAACTCACTTTTTTCTGATTAAAAAATTTGGCCGTCTTATAAGCATCCTCTAGGTTATGAACACGATCTAACAATTTAATAAACTCAGGATTTATTGACTGAAGTCCTACAGAGAACCTATTAACTCCAATATTCTCCCAAGCATTAATACACTCAAGGTTCCAGGAACCTGGATTAACTTCCATTGTAAATTCAATATCTGAATGAAAACTAATTTGCTTTTGTTTTAAAATTTCTTGCAAAAACTTTGCACCGTCTCTGCCCCAAAGTGAAGGAGTGCCTCCTCCAACATATAAAGACTTGAGTGGGCTAAACTGAAAACCATAGTCATCAAGTAACTTATCATGCTTAGCAAAAGATTGAATAAGAGAGTCCTCAAAAGAAGAGTATGAATAATCTTTGGGGTCTATTTTATTTTTGAAAAAATCACAATAATTGCATAAATGGCGACAGTAGGGGAAATGCAAATATAAAGACTCAATAAGGTTATTGCTCATATAGCTTTTTATAAAAAAAAGTAGATTTATGCTACAATGTTTTAAACTTACGGGGCATATATGGAAATTACTCAAGAAAAGCTTTCTAATGGATTAAATACACTTTTAATTAACCAACCATCTAGTACTGCAGCCAGTGTTCAAATATGGTTCAGGGCCGGTAGTGCACTTGAACAACACGGTGATGAAGGCATTGCTCACTTCTTGGAGCATATGTTTTTTAAAGGGTCCAAAAAAAGACCCGGTGCCATGATTGCTAAAGATGTTGAATCATTTGGTGGTGAGGTTAATGCATTCACTTCATTTGATTATACTTGTTATTATATAAACTGCCCTGCTGATAAAATCTTAGATAGCAGCGAAATTATAATGGATATGGTCTCTAACCCTCTCTTTGATATGGATGAACTTATTCCAGAAAGAGGAGTTGTTTTTGAGGAATATAGAAGATCTCAAGACTCTCCCCATCAATACCATTTTCAAAGAATTCAAAACTCAAGTTTCACTAAAGGCTACTCTCATCCCATATTAGGCTTTGAAAAAACTATTAAAAACTTTAGCCAAGAACAACTTCATCGTTTTAGAAAAAACCACTACAACTTAAGTAATTCAATGCTGGTCATTGCAGGTGACTTAAAAAAGACTCCTGTGAAAAAACTAAAAGAAAATATTTCCTCGTTCAGTATACCAGAGGGGCCCAAGAGTGAATTTTATGACTTTAAGTTAAAAGCTAAGCCTGAAATTAATATCTATGAAAAAGATGTTCGAATGGTTACTACAACTATTATTATCGAGGCACCTAATTACGAGTCTGAAGAAGGTGTTGCAGAAGACCTTGCCTTAAATGTTTTAGGGTATGGTGAAAGCTCACTTTTATACCAAGACCTTGTTATTAAAAACTCTCTTTGTAATGTTGCCAATGGCTCAACAATGTTTCTTTCAAAGGGCGGCGTTCATTTTATCAAATTCACCTGCCCGCTAGAGAATTTCACCAAAGCATGTAATGAAATGATCTCATGTTTGAAAAATATTTCCTTAAATGGAGTAGATCCTAAACAAGTAGGAAAAATTCAAAAGCAATATATCTCTTCTAAAATTTATGAAAAAGAGTCTCTTGAAACTTTCTCTTTTTCATTAGGCCATGGCTTTGCTCAAAATGGAGATATACATTGCGAAGATCACTTTATTGAAGCATTAAGGAGCTGTACTGCTTTTGATGTAAATAAAGCCCTAAAAAGAATTTTTGGCCGTAATCTGCATATTAGTATTCAAACACCAAGAGGAGTTAATCCAAAGAAAATTCAACCATCTTGTAAAAAACTAATTACAGAAATAAGCAAGCTAAAATTTAATGCCAGCAATAATAACCTAAAAATAATTGCTCAATCAAAATTTGATCCTGAAACCAAAGTCATAAAGATAAAAGAAGGTGTTCAATTAATTCACAGACAAAACAAAATAACACCTACATTTAATTTTTACTGTTACCTTAAGGGTGGAATTACTGATGAAACTACAAAAGATAATGGAATACACCAACTCCTAACTTCACTTTTAGTAAAAGGCTCCAAGAGCTATCCCTATGAAAAGATGAAGCTAACTCTTGACCATCTCTCTTCATCTATAACCAGTTTTGCTGGAAAAAATGCTTATGGTCTTCAAATGCATGGGCTCAGTGATCACTCAGAAGAGCTTTTTAATGTATTCTTTTCAAGTCTTCTAGATCCAAAATTTGAAACTAAGTTTTTAACTCATGAGAAAAAATTACTTCTTAGGGCCCTTGAAAACCACAAAGAAGATCCAACAAAGCAATGTTTTAGACTTGTAAATCAGAGCTTTTTTAAATCTCATCCATACTCATTAAGTGTCCTTGGAAACGAGAATTCTTTAAGAAAAATAAAAAGACTTGATATTGTACAAAAGCACAGAAAGAACCTTGATAAAAAGGAAATTGTTTTTAACTACTCTGGCTCTCTTCCTCTTGAGCAAGTCGTTGGACTTATTGAAAAGCATCTTGAAAAAATCAAAGCTAGAAAACCTAAGAAAGGCTTACCTAAAAATATTTCAAAAAATACTAAAACAAATATCCACCTCGAGTTTGACCGAGAGCAGACGCAAGTTTTTATCGGAATGCCAGGCCTTAGCATCAAAAGCAAACAGGATGTGCAACTTAAAATGTTAACGACATATTTATCAGGTCTTTCATCTGAACTATTTGTTGATGTAAGAGATAAGCAAGGTCTTTGCTATGTTGTTCAGCCCGTTCATTTTTCTGCACTTGAAGCAGGTTATTGGGGAATTTATATGGCCAGTGGTCATGATAAAACTCAAAAAGCAATTGATGCTATTAATAAAATTCTTGATCGTCTTGCCACAAAAGGATTTACTAAGAACCAACTTGAAACCATCAAGCAAATGGTTCATGGACAAAACTTACTGCATATTCAAACCAATGATGACTATGCTCAGCTGTATTCTATTCCCGTTCTTCATGGGCTTGGTCTTGATTTTCAACACAAAGTGCTGGATTCAATTTCAAAAACTGAGTTAGCTGAATTTAATAACTTTATAAAAAAGTTTTTATCTAAAAAAAGAACATTAATAACGGTGGGAAAAAGCTATTAGCTGTTTGATACTTTTTTGATAAGCAATGGACTTTCGCGATTAAAAAAATCTCTTGTAAATAATGATAGTGCACTCACAACACTACCAAACTCCCTCGCAAGGTTTTTATAAAAACCAGGGATATCCAGATAATTAGGCTCTAAATTATTAAGTTGGCTATAGGCAGTCCGACCAAGATTACTATAATAAGATTCATCTATAATTTTCTTTTGAACTGAATCACTAAAAACACCTAAAAGGCAAAGACTTGTATCCCCAATATCTTTAAGACCATTTTTTCTCTCTCCCCGGGATAGATGCTGAAGTTCTAATAACCTAATTCCCAGGACTTTTTCCTTAACGCCATTTTCATCAACTTCAAAATACTCATGGGTATCCGAGTAGCGGTATAGAACATGTGCTGAATAATAGATAATTTCTTGACCTAGAGGTCTTTCAAGAGATTTGTTAAACATCTCAAGACGCTCAAAGAAATAACTCTGAAGGTTATCTTCAATTGTAATGTCTAAATGTTTAAGCTTCTGACTTTTCCACATAAAAACCACTTAACTCTATTTTAACACTACTTGCCGTCAGGTGAAGCATGGAAAATACGTAGCTTTTATGTGATTACAGCTATTTACCTAATTATTTCCTATATATTTTAGAAATTTTGAGTCTGTAGAGAGAATAAAATTGGCCCTATTCTCTTCTTTGATAAAGGTCTTTTCATAGGCCTGTAAGGTCCTTGTAAACTCATAAAAATCAGGGTCTCTGGATAAAGTCTTTGCATAAATCTCAATAGATGTTGCCTCTGCCTTACCTTTGATAATTTGCGCTTTTTTATAAGCTTCAGACTCTATTCTTTGAAGATCTAAACTTAATCGCCCCTCAATCTTGGCTTTTTCCCCTTGGCCTATAGACTTAATTTTTTCTGCAATCCTTCTTCTTTCAGAAATCATTCTTTCATAAACTTTTTTCTCGACTGATTCTTCATAAGAGATTCTTCTAAGCTGAACATCAACAACTTCAATACCCAGATCTTTAAGATCTTTTGAAGCCGTTTTTGCTATCAACTCACTTATCTGCTCACGACCAACTTTGATTTCTTCAATTTCGCCTGTGATTTCTTCATCAACTTCACCAGCTTTTTCATTGGCCTGTCTTTCTT
>CAYGJN010000014.1:0-4932 GCA_964350135.1 uncultured Bacteriovoracaceae bacterium
ATTTCACCAGGAGGTGGAGTAGAGCTAAGGTTTCCTGATTTTTCGGCCCAAAACTTTGCAAAGGGAACCTGGCGGCCAGAGTTAAAAGCAATATTGTGAACTCTTGGACCTGGGGCCACAAGATTTCTTTTCCAGTCATTATTATTAAGACTTTTAACGGTTTTTTGTACCCAATTATCTGGAAGCTTAGGGAGTTGATGACGATATTTATGATGAAGTTGCTCTTCACTCATTCCTTGCTCAAGGTAATCTGCAATAACACGATCTAGTATTTCATAATCAGGAAGTGCTTGTGAGTCTATCTGTCCGGGGGCAAGCTCAGCTGAAGGTGCTTTAAAAATTGAACCTTTAGGAATTGGGTTTCCTTGGACTGTATTAATATGATGAGCAAGTTCATAAACTTGTCCTTTATAAAGATCAATAATAGGAGAGTAGCTTCCCATTAAATCTCCACCTATGGTTCCATATCCCATGGCCGCTTCTGATTTATTGGTCGTTACTAGCGCCATCATTCCTGGATTTGCATTGGCCTGGGCCATAACGATCGTTCCTCTGGCCCTGGCCTGAGCATTTTGATCGACAAGTCCATCAGACTTTTTAAGGAAGTCTTCCCCTAAAGTTTGCCCTGTGGCCTCCATCATTTTTTCAATAGGAATAATCTTACTTTCAATACCAAGATTTTTTGCCAGCAATTGAGCATCTTTTACACTATGATCAGATGAATACTTACTAGGCATAAGAACACCTAGAACATTTTCTTTCCCTAGAGCTTCAACGGCTAATGGAGCAACTACAGCAGAGTCAATACCGCCACTTAAACCCAATACCACTTTGCCTTGACCAGATTTACGAGCATAGTCTTTAATACCTTGAACAATACTTTTTCGAACAAGCTCTATTGGAGAATCTATTGAAGCAGAATAATTTTCTGAAACTCTTAAAAGCTCAGCACTTTCTCCACTTCTAGGAACTCGGAAATCAGAAAAAGCAAGACCATCTTTAAAAGAGGCAAGACGTCCTTTGATATTACCTTTTTGATCAGTAACAAAGGAATGTCCATCAAAAATAATATCATCAGTAGCGCCATATTGATTAGAGTAAACAAGAGGAACCCCTAGCTTTTTTGATACTTGACCATGAATTGATTCTCGAAGTTCTGCTTTTCCAATACTGCTAGGACTCGCTGATGTAGACAAGACAAGTTGGACTCCAGCTTTTTTCATAGCATCTGTAGGGTCAACTTGATAAAGCTTTCTTCCATCAACGGTGTCATTTGCCCAGAGGTCTTCACAAATCCCCACACCAATTTTGATACCTTTAAAATTTAAAATATTTTGTTCACGGGCAGGCTCAAAAATCCTAGCTTCATCAAAAATATTATATGTTGGAAGCAATGTTTTTGCCTGGTTATAGATAATTTCTCCATTATGCAAACCACTGACTGCATTTTGCATTGATTTGCCATCAGGGTAAGGAGTCTTTTGAGTGTGTCCCACCAACAATAGAGTATCTTTTCCTTTTGTAAGCTCTTTAAGTTTATCAAGTGCTCTTTGAGTACGTTCGTTCATTTCGGGACGATTAACTAAGTCTTTAGGAGGATAGCCCACAAGAGAAAGTTCAGGAGTTAAGACAATATCAGCACCATTAACAACCGCAGCCTCATAGGCCTTTGTAATATGCTCAATATTTCCTTCAAAGTCACCTACAGTTGGATTGAACTGAACAGTAGCAACCTTTAAAGTATTGGGATTAATTACATCAACAATATCGTCAAAGAGAATACCACCCAGAGATTTAGATTCTTTAGCAATAGAATGCGAATAATTGAACAATAGCAAACAGCAGAGAAAAAATCTCATGAACAATACTCCTTACAGATCCTTTTCGTCATCAAAATAAAAAACATAAAAGAAGGTTAATATTATTTAAGAGGTGGGTTACTTTTTTAGTCAACTACTGGTGTTCTTTCTAACCTTTTCGGATTGCTCTCAATCTTAAAGCTGATAAAATTGCTATAGATAGTAACCAATGTTTTATATTCTCAGAATATTTCTTTAATATAGGCTTTTACTTTAGAGACATCATGAAAATAGAAGTTAAATTATTTGAAAAGCCAAATGAACTAGGCGAAGAAGGGTACTCTTTGCTAGAAAAAAGAGAAGCAGAAAATAATCTTCCTTTAAGTTTGTTAAGGTCTCTTGAAAATAATCTTTATCAGTATAGTGATGAAGATCCTTTGTTTTTTGGTATTTACACTAATCAAAAACTAAGCTCAATTGCTCTTAGGACTCCCCCTTATAATCTTATAATTACAAAATCGGATAAAGTGGAACTTGTTGAGCTTAATAATTTTTTGAAAAATGAAAACCTTCAAATCCCTGGAGTTCTCGGACCTAAAAAAGAAGCTGAGATATTCTCAAAACTTTATTGCAATGAAAGAGGATTAGCTTCTAAGCTTAGAACAGCTGAGAGAATCTATAAGCTCAATAAGGTTAAACACCCAGAGTACCCTAAAGGATCATTAAGACTTGCTACAATGGATGATTATAAGATTTTAAGTGATTGGGGAGTTGGTTTTGCTAAAGACGCCTTTTTGGATGAGTTTCATATTAAAAATGCTCCTAAAACAATGAAAAGACTAATTGAGAGCAATAGTCTTTATGTATGGGATGAAGATGGTATAAAAACCATGGCCTCAGCTCAAGGAGTAACCCTTAGTGGTATACGAGTTGGCTATGTTTACACTCCAAAAGAGCTTAGAAAAAAAGGTTACGCATCAGCAATCACAGCTGCCCTAAGCCAATATCAACTTGATCATGGAAGAAAATTTTGTTTTCTTTTTACAGATCTCGCAAATCCCACGTCAAATTCAATTTATAAAAAAATTGGTTATAAAGAAGTTTGTGATATTGACATGCTAGAGTTTGTGAACAGAGCTTAGTTTTATGTTAAACCTTTAGACTTTAAAAAATCCATCGCCTCTTTATGCTTTTTCATTTTGGCATAATTCATTGCAGACTTATTTTTGTCATCTTTCTTGTTTAAATTTGCTTTATTTTCAAGTAGAAGCTCCATCATAGGAATATTGCCATTATGAGCAGCAATCATAAGTAGAGTTACACCACCATCTGTTGCAACATCAGCACGAGCTCCATTTTTGATTAATAATTCTGCAATTTCGAAAAAATTTCCATGGCAGGCCATAAAAAGCGGGGTCCTTCTTTTACTATCTGCTTTTCGAATTCCTTTTTCATCAATCTCAATAAATTTTTCCATTGTTTTTAAATTACCGCTCATAGCTGCAAAATGAATAGGGCTTCTTCCAATTTTGTCTCTATCGTTTAAATCAGCTCCGATACTTAAAACATGTTCAACTAAGGCAAGATTTCCACTCATGGCAGCAAGCATAAGCTTAGTTCGTCCCTTAGTGTCTCTTTTTTCAATAATAGATTCAGCCTCTTCCTTAAAGTTTGTGCTGATATCTTCAGTAGCTGCTTTAATTTTGCCTTTAATAAAATCCTTAAATTCCTTTGTGTTTTTTCCTGTTTGAAAGCTCTCCATTTTTTCCGCAATTTCTTTTTCTAGTTGGCCAAGCTTGTTATTGATAAGCCCTCTTTCTTTTTCAACAGAGCTTCCAAGAAACTTAACAGTCATCCATTCATCTTTAATCTCTTCCTTTAATCCGGGGATCCTGCTAAAGACTTCTTCAATTTTTTCAGATGTACCAGCAATTTTGTTTATTACTTCTTGTTCTTCTGGCGTTCCTGAAATTAACAAAGCTTCTTCATCTACCGTATAATTACCCTTAACACGTTCAACTTCTTCAGTAAGATCAAGTGTAACACCGCTAATAATATCTAAGGACTCGAGTTTAAAAAGGGCCCTAATGATCTTTTCTTCAATTGGCCCGGTATAAGTCTTCATGAAATAATTGAAGTATTTTTTAAGATCATTGTCTTCGCTTGCTTCTGTAAGAAGCAGCATATGACTCCAGTGTTCGAGGATAACAAAAACTCTTGATAGCTGATCAAGTCCTTTGAGATCATTCGAAAAACTTTTTCCCTCTTTATTACCATGATGCTCTTTAATGATTTGCAGGGCTCTTTTTCCAAGCTCTGGTATTCCTTGGAGTGCTATGGCAGTATTAGCGGCATGGGCCCTTATAATCTCCATGTCCTCTTCACTAAAACCACCGTTGACAAGAGTTTTTAAGTCTCTTACTGATGCCATTTCTTCTTTTGGTAGGATTAAGTCATGATAAAAGGCAGCATTGCAAAAATCATCAATATCTTCTTGCTTTGTGATTCCGATCTCTCTTAGAACATACATTCCAAGAAAGACCATCAGCTGAGTACACCGGTAGCGAAAACTTGCTGGAGATGTTTTTAAGTTTTTAATCAAACTGCTCACTTGATTTGTTTGCATGGCAAAACTCATCATGGATGTGATAGTCACTTGCGCTTGTTCTGCAATATCTTCAGGTACACCTCCGCCAACAAGAATATTGGCTATTTCTTCAAGCTCATTTGCCAATGCTTTAAGGTGTTCTGCATTTTCTTCAACTAATTCACTAGCAACAAAAACCTCGTCTTCATCAATACCTTCTCCCGCAACAAGATTATTGCCGTCTTGCTCTTGGCCTTCTCCCGCAACAAGATTATTGCCTTCTTGCTCTTGGCCTTCACCCGCAACAAGATTATTGCCGTCTTCTTCTTGGCCATTACCTTTTACCATTATATTTTCTGCATTGAGGTCAACGCTAGAAATGTTTTTTGAAAGGAGTTCTTGAGTTTGCAAAGTAACTGAGTTTACAAAAATAAGTCGTTTAGTTGCCAATACAAATAATTGGGCATAATTTGCAAGCATTTCTTTTAGGCTTTGAGCTTCAACTGCCTCATCTTATATAAGTCGGATTTTGGAGTCAGATGATTT
>CAYGJN010000014.1:4942-31638 GCA_964350135.1 uncultured Bacteriovoracaceae bacterium
CCACTCCACGAATCTGTCATTATTTCCCATCTTTTCAGTTAGGCTTGGAGCTGCGACTGCCTCCTCTTCTTTTAGTCTGATTTTGTAGTCATTATCTTTTTCAGTGAAAATATCGCAAGGGATTTGTTCTAGCGTTAAAAAGTACTTAGACTCAAAAGGGAAATATATTGGTACTGTTTTTGTGGCCATTTTCTCTGCAGTAACACCTAGGATTTTTGCAGCTGTTTGTAGAAGAGGTTGAACTTTTAATGACTCATCAATTTTTATCTCACCTTCTTTATTTCCTATGATAATAGTTGGGCAATCAATGTCTTTTCCATTGAGGTATTCAATAACTTTTTCTACTTTTGTATCTTGGCCTGATTTATTTTGAATGAGAACAAGATCAATATCGCCTTTAACTAATTTATCAAAGTCACCTATGAACTCATCATAATTGCTGAAATCATAAACAGTTGCGCCCACATAAACTTTTAAGTTTAAGGAAAGTACAGATCTGTAAGACTCTCTATCCTCTATGAGAATGATATTTGAAGACAATTTATTACCTCGTGATTTTCTATCGGTTTTTTCTTAAGTATAGTAAATGTTTTGCTTTCGTTGAGTTTATCCTAATAGCTAAAGAGTACAGTATAAACCGATGGTAGTTGAGGTTATCTATTTGAAAATTCATTAACTCCTAGTAATTTGATCTTTTATAAAAGACAACTTTCATATTGTCCTTGAAATTTCGTTTAGAGGTTGAATAATAAGATCAGATATGTTTCAGTGAAAAAGCCCTTAGACATTATTCACTTTGCAATAACCCTTTAATTTCATAATTATTATGCCGAAAAGCTTCTTAATACAGAATAATTATAAAGTCGGTTTAAAAGAAGTACTTATGAGAAAAATACTAATCTCCTTTTTAGTTTTAGCAACTCTATCATCTCTAAGTATGAGTAAAGGCTATGCTGATGTCCAAGAAACTGAAAATCAGAGACAAGCTTTAAAAAACTTTTTTTCCTTTAAGAATTTAATGAAGTTATTTTTTTCTAATGATCAAGAAAGGTTAGTTGCTGAGTATCTTGATAATTTTAGCAATACACCAGAGGAAAAAATAAGAGATAATCTGAATAAACTATTAAAAACATCCCCTGTAGGAAATTTTATAAAGCCTGATTCAAATACTGTCTATTTTTATGCACGTATGCATAAAGATCCTGAAATCCTTGAAGGTCTAGCTGGAGGGTTTAAAGATAGATCAAATTTTTATTCATTTCTTGGTGTAAGTGCATTTCTTTTCTTTTTAGGGATAATGAGAAAAAGATACAAAAGAAAGAATAAAGGTGTTCCTGGTACTTTTATCAAAAGTACCGCTATGCTTTTGGTCTTGCTGTTTATGCAATACAGTGTCTTTATGTTCTTTTTTGGAGAGAACCTACAGCCTGCGATTCAAGCGTTTGATGAAATTGAAAGAGAAAGAGCTGAGAGTATGGAGATATGAAAGGTTTTGCAGATACACTCCCAAAGATGGTTAAAAGATGGTTTGCACATGCAATAGCTGGTGCCATAACTGCTGATGGTATTGTCGATGATGATGAAGTTCAATTTCTCTCCAAGGCAATAGAGTTTTTAGATTCAGAAGATGAAGTTCATGAGCTCTTAGAACTTGTTAAAACCAAAGCCTTACCTGAACTTCAAAGCATGTCTAGTATAGATCGCAACCAAGCTTTTAGAATGATGGCCACCATTACTCAAATTGTTGCAAATGATGGAAAGCTTTCAAAGGGCGAGGTTATCTACCTCAAGTCGGTTACGAAAAAGCTGGGGTTTTCAGTGCATTTTAGTACTCAGTTAATTAATTGGGCCAAGAAAAGTGCGGATGTAAAAAGAGAGTTTAGTGAGCTTAAAAAAGCTGCGACTAATGGGCAGAATCTAGACAGATAATTACAGATACTCACACTGATGGTTTTTGATTTTTTGACGGAGATTAGTTTTTTTTAGTCGAGCTAATAAAGTTTTGTATTTTTTTTGCCACCCAATAACCATCATCCAGAGGGAGATCATGTCCCGCCTCATGATTCATCTCAATAGTTGAGTCGGTATGGTCTTTAATATAAAAAGAGCATTTATATGAACATAGCTGATCATGTCTTGAGCATAAAATAAGAAATTTTTGATGAAGCCCAACTGGAAGATGAAATTTAGATGCAGCGTAAATTTGCTTTATAAAAGTGTCTCTTTTTGTTGGAAAACTTCTATGAATTGAGACCCATTTAGAAATTATTTTTGGATCTATTGGTTTTGAGCTAGTAATTTTATAGATAAGCTCTTCTCGTTTATCATCTCGAAGTTCAGCAAATGCTCTAATAAGCGTTGCCATGGCCTTAGGTTTTACTCTATCTAGTAAGTTGCAATCTGCACTACTTGCATTAATTATAATAGCTTGGGAAAAGTCCTCAGGGAATTGTCTGGCCCAGCTGAGACAAATCATAGCACCCATTGAAATACTTATAGGAATCCATTCTTTGTTCTTTTTTATTTCTAAAAAGTCTTTTCTGATTATTTTAGCAGCTTCTTCTACTGAATCAGGAAAGGTGTTTTGGTTTCTATAACCAGTTCCAGGTAGATCAAGGTATTTGATTTGAGAATCTGGAAATATATTTTTTAACTCATTTTCAAAATCAAGCCAATGAGCGTGATAACGACCAAGTCCTCTTAATAAAACAAAGTTGGGAGTATTCATTCCCATGCCTCACGGTTGCAGACAATATGTGAGAGAAATGTGAGAAGGTGTAAATGTCTTCTCATAACTCTATTATATCTATGTTTTACTATTGGGTTATAAAGACCAAGAATATTAAAAAGTTGCTTAGGGTTTTTTCTAAGCCAGCTCCAAGAGCCCATTTCAAGACATAGTGGAATAAACATCTTTTGCTTATCTTCATTTTTTTCAAAATGCTCTAAAAACATATAGTCCCAGAGGTCTCCATGAACAGTATAAGAATCAGATTGTTGTTCAATAATATAAATATGATGTGGGTAAGACTCTTCGAATAACTGAATAATATTTTGAGTTTCTCTGTACAGAGGATATCTTTTAGAACTACTGGCGTAGGGATACCATAATCTATCTTTGAGACCAAAGCCAGAATGAAGATCCAGAGCAAGGCTAACACTAGTTTCAAATAGATATTTTCTTGCAAAATTTACTAATGCTTCAGACTCTAGTTCCATTTTTTTGGGATTACCTCGAAACCATGGAAGGGTTGGAGAAACTTGATGGCCGCTAACAAGAGGAAGATTAAACTCCTCACTGGACTCTATTGGTGCATTTCTCATAAGATCAACACCATTACCGTTACTTCTGGTATTATGACTCATGCCTACAGGGTTCACTATTGGCATTGCAATGATTCTAGAATTTTCAAGTTGCTTAACTAGAGTCTTGTCCCATTTAAGTTGGTTGAATAAATGATGAAGATAAGTATTGATAACATGAGTTCCAATTTTTTCTAGCCCATGAACTCCTCCAGTCATAAAAAATACTGGGGTTGTGGGGTCCTGGGAACCTATATGAAAGACATTAATCGGATAACTAGATCCATTATGCTCAATCTCAGTTAATGTTTCTGAGCGAACAAGATCATGTTTAAATGTCATGAGATCTTTGATCTCTCTCATTTCAATTATCAAAATTACCTACACTATGGGGTTATAGTTTGAGTTTACCACCGAGTGAGCTTTTATTGATAGCTCTGTTATATCATTTGACTGCGTGTCGGTTATTAACTCTAAAGATTTTACTTCACAGACGATTTCTTTTGAAGAGAGAACCCCGAGGTAGTGAGGAAGAAAGTCCATGTCCCCATACCAAAAAGCTCGGTCTCTGTTTTGGGTTGTTACTGCGCTTCCATCAATAGTTTTATAATTAATACAAATTGGTAGGATGGAAATATTTTCATCTATTACAGCTTGAAAAAGTGGTCTTTTAAACCTTAAAACAGATTCTCCATTGGTACTAGTTGCCTCAGGAAAAATAACAACGTTAGTTCCATCTAAAAGAGCATCTTTAATTTCTTGGACTTCAGCCCCCAAACCAGATCGTGATCTTCTTTCAACAAAAAGACATCCCGCAAGTCTGCAAATATGTCCCAAGAATGGTGTGTTTTTAATTTCTACTGAAGTTACAAAACATCCAGGGTAGATTGTTGCCATGATTAAGACATCTAAGTAGGAGAGGTGGTTGGAAACAATAAGGTATGCCTGTTTATCATCGATGGTCATTCCGTTAAATTTTATTTTTATATTCATTAATCTAATGGCCAGCTTAGCGCTAAAACTTACAAGGCGAACAATATATTTTCTGTGGAATTTAGGGGCAAAAATAAATATTGGGTAAAAGGGAATTGAGATTGCAAAAAAAACAAGAAAATTGAGACCCATCAGAAAATTTTTAACTATGGGTACCACGCAAAGTATCTCCTTTTATAAGAAGATCTGACATCTTCAAGATCTAAAATTGTCAGCAAGTCGATACATTCAAAATCTCTATCATAGGCTGGGTAACCGTAGACCTTAGCTCCTGCCATAAGATAAGTATTAATTAGTCCAGGAAGTTTAGACTTTGCCATTTGTACTTGTTCCTCACTTAACTCCAGGTTTTCTTTAATATCTATGTGAAAATTAAGAGTCGTATCTACTTTATAGTTTGCTGAGTGATGGCCTTTGTCTTTTAAGTATTGAATAAGTGCTGAGACTTCAGCTGAGTCAGTTGTAAATACACTTGAGCATCCAAACATATACCGAGAGTTTGTTAATCTCATATACTCTGATAGGCCTTTCCATATAAGACTAATCGTTGCACCATTTCTAAAGTCTTTATGAATACAAGCTCGACCTAGCTCAACTTTATTCCCTTGGGTGTTATAAAAGTTTTTAAGAAAAAATTCACTATCTGAATAGAAATTATCAACAAACCTACTAGAGCGAAGTCTATAAGTTCCACAAACTCTCTTCGTACTCTTTTCTATAATAAGAAGGTGGTCACATCTGTAATCATACTCATCAATATCAACGCCAAGTTTAAGAACGTTTTTTTCTAAAGGTTCTACAAAGCATTCATACCTTAGTTTAAAAGCTTCCCAGAGTTCAGGTAATGATGTTGCTGTTTTTAAAACGTAATCACCATATTCTAAATTTATATGTACGTTAGTCTTAAAACTCATGAATTTGGTAAAGTTCTTCACCTTTAGATAGTTTCTTATCGGTGTGTTCCAGACTCTCGCTTGTGTAAAATCCATAGTTTCTCCCGAGCGATTCTCTCTTAACAAGATTATGCGCTGGATATCCTTCCTTGTCGTATTTTTTCACTGTTAGGATCTTGTTAACCTTGCGTGATTTCCATGAGTTATATTTACGCTCATGTCCCATATTCTAGGCCCAAACTTAAATCTAGGCGAGACGTATTGTAACTCTTACAAGGGAGCTCTAAAACCTTGTATTATTTTTACCTCGAGCTAGCTTAGCTAATAGAGGTAATAAATGAAACTCTTTTTACTGACGATTTTACTTAATACTGTCTATGGGAACACTTTAACTAGAGAGTCCTCTTGGTCTGAGATAGAGGCTAGTTATAAAGTTTATCCTGATTTTCAAAAAATAGTTTTTGATGGATCTTATTTTGTTCCCATTAATAATATCTGTCAGTTTCAAAATGAAACAGGCACAACAATGCTTAGTGGTGGTTTTTTTGCAGAATGTGCTGAAATTGATTATGAAGACAAAGGTCGTTGTCGAGTTATCCATAAAGAATTAATACGAGGCTTAAATTCTCAAAATAGTTTTTGTTGGGATGATAAGGGCAATAATTGTGAGCAAACAATTAGATCAATTCAGGCCTTAAAATATGAAGTGCCCGTACTTAAGAATATGCATTCCGAAAAAATTCTTTTTATAAAAACTTTTGAAATTCCGGCTTGTTAAGCTTTTTCAATAATTGCGGCTACGCCCATACCACCTGCGGTACAAATAGAAATAAGCCCAGTGCCGGAGCCTTTCTCTGAAATCATTTTGGCAAGCGAGCCCACAATTCTAGCCCCAGTAGCACCAAAAGGGTGACCAAGAGCAAGGGATCCACCTTTAATATTCATCTTTGATCGATCAATTGAGCCTAGAGCTGCATTTGACCCAATATGTTCACGGCAATAGCCTTCATCTTCCCAGGCCTTAAGAGTGCATAGAACTTGTGCTGCAAAAGCTTCATGGATTTCATAAAAATCAAAGTCTTGAAGCTTTAAATTATTTCTCTCTATTAGTTTTCCAACAGCAACAGTAGGCGCCATTAAAAGCCCTGCTCCATTTACATAATCAAGGGACCATGATTGACCATCTTTAAAATAGGCTAGGACTTTTAAATTATTTTTTTTTGCATAGTCTTCACTACACATAAAAACAGCAGCGGCTCCATCTGTAAAAGCAGTTGCATTTCCTGCAGTGATCGTTCCTTTTTCGGATCTTTCAAATGCTGGTTTTAGTTTAGAGAGTTTTTCAATAGTTGTACCTGGACGAAGGATTGTATCTTTTGTTACTCCTTTAAACTCAACGACAAGATCATTATAAAAGCCTCTTTCATAAGCATCAGCAGCTTTTACATGAGATTCAAAAGAAAGTTTGTCTTGTTCAGAGCGAGAGATATTCCATTCTTGCGCCATAAGTTCACAATGCTGCCCCATAGATTTTCCTGTACGAGGTTCTACAACTTGTGGCGCAACAGGAATTATATCTTTTGGTGAGAATTTTTTTAAAACAGAAAACCTTTCTGTAAAAGTTCTTGCTTGGGAAAGTCTTACAAATTTTTGAGATGCTTTTCGATTTAGTCCAACCGGTGCATCAGAGTTAGTATCAGTACCACCAGCAATGCCACATTCAATTTGTCCAAGAGCGATTTTATTTGCAATGATAATGGCCGTTTCCAATGAAGTCCCACAAGCTTTTTGAACAACTGTGCCGGGGGTTGTTGCTGCTAGCCCAGAGCCAAGCACAGATTCTCTCGCTAGGTTCCAGTCTGAAGAATGTTTGATTACACCACCTAGTGCAACTTCACCAACATGCTTATCTTTAAGATTGAGCTCCTCCACTAAAGCCTTTAGCACATGAGTGGTCATCTCTTGATTATTTGAATCAGCATATTCTTTAAATGATCTAGTAAAAGGAATTCTTTTGCTTGCTACAATACAGACTTTTCTTGCTTCCATGAAATTCTCCTGATGAGACATCATCATAGCATAGTTGGCATGTCTCTTGCTCCTATTATAGGTAAAGAAAAGTAATTTAACGTATTTTGGAGTACTTATGAGGGCACCACTTAAGATCTTTCTGGGCATTATTTTTACAGTTTGCCTATTTTCTACACACTCAATGGCTACAATTGCGCCATTAAGTCCACAACAGCAATCTCAGTATTGTTATGCAGGATCTCCATATCTTCAAAGTGATATGTGCTGGGGACAAATATATGGGCAGGGCCCAGTTGGTTTACAGTCTCAGCCCTGGCCTTCAGTTTATAATCAAACACCTCCATATATGCCTGCACCAATGGATTATTGTAATATGCATCCATCCCAGTTAGCAGCAAGCACAATGCCTGCAGGGCAATGTCTTGGAGATTCAATGAATACTTGGCCTGTTTGGGGTAATCAGAATCCTTATCATAGAAATCCTTACCAGAGAGATCCATTTCCTTGGAATAGTCCCATTAGCACACCTGGTGAAATGAGATGTATGGCCATGACTCCAGAATGTATGGGTGGTGGAATAGGTAATAGGTATGGTCAACATATGCGATTAGATTATGGTTGGGGATTTGATCAAAACCGTAGAATGCCAACTATGGAACATAGGATGTATGGACCAGCTAGTATGGGTGGCGGTAGTGTCATTTCTGGTGGAAGTTGTCCTTACTATATGCCTTCATGTGGCGGCTTTTAATAAGCTTGTTTGACTAGTTTCTTTGTTCTTAATATAACCTGAGAATGAAGATTATATTAATTACTGTTTTAGTTTCAGTTTTTTCATTCGCTCGCTCTCAAACCATCTGGCCTACAGAGAATTGGGAGCGAAAATCACTAGAAGATTCAGGTTTTGATAGAGAGAAATTCCAGCAATTTGAAAATTATCTTTTTGATGAAGAGGCAAAGTATCAAACCAATGGTGTTGTCATTATTAAAGATGGTTATCTGGTTTATGAAAAATATAATAATGGTTACGATCAATCAAAAAAGCATTTACTTTGGTCAATTGCTAAAAGTATTACCGGAACATTAGTTTCTATTGCTGAAAATCAAGGGCTTCTTTCTTATGATGATCTTGTTAGTAAGTATGTGGATGTTCCAAGTAGTGATTTCTGGCAATCTGTAACCATTCAGAATTTTCTAAATATGAGCTCTGGTCTTGGTTGGCGAGAGGAATATGAAAACGACCCAACTAATAGCGATATTGTAAATATCCTTTATGGCCCAGGACGTTTTGATTTTGCTCAGTATACTAAAAATAATGTGCCTTATACTTATGCTCCTAATGCGAATTTTTATTACTCTAGTGGAGATAGCGGGTTTCTCATGCATCTTTTGCGAGGAGTGATTGATAACGACTCTGTTTACCATGACTTTCCCTTTGTAGAGTTATTTGAACCTATAGGAATTACTGATGCTACTTTTGAAAAAGATAATTCAGGAAATTTTTATGGGGCATCCCATATTTATTTAAGACCGAGAGACCTGGCTCGATTTGGTTATCTTTATTTGCATCACGGGCAATGGAATGGAAGGCAGATCTTTGGCGAATCTTGGAATAGCTTAATTCAAGAGATTGCACCCGCTTGGTATCTGCAAGACAATCCACATACGGCCTATAGCGCTCAATGGTGGTTAAACAAAGCTGTCCCTAGCAAAATGATGCCAAGTCCTTATCCTAATGCCCCAGAAAATATTTTAATGGGTTTTGGCCATCACGGACAAAGGCTCATCATTTTTCCAGGCCAAAATATGATACTGGTTCGAATGGGTTGGGATAAAGAAGACTATGCTGATCTTAATAGGTTTTCAGGATTATTAATGGAGAGTTTAAATTGAAGAGTCTTATTGTTTTAGTTTTATTTTCAAAAACGATCTATTCAACAGAGATAAATAATGATCTTGTAAAAATTATCCCAGCTTTTTATGCAAGGTCTATGTGCTCTTGTTTGTTTGTAAGCGGGGTTGATGAAGTGAATTGTTTTAAGGCTAATAAAATGAATCCTGAGCCAGACACTCTTGTATATGATTATGATGCTAAAACTGTGAGCTCTAGCTTTTATGGTTTTCAAAATATTGCGAGATTTGTCTCCAAGAAAGATGGCTGCCTGCTCGACTAAATCGGATGCATTTACCCCATACAATCTAATACCTTTCAATGTAATCATTAAAATATGGCAAAACTGTACCCGCTTTTAATGATTCTATTTCTAGTATCCTGTGGATCAAATCCAAAGATTCCCTCTCATTATTATTCTACTAGTGAGGCTACAGGTGCAGGACAGAATAAAGCTTCTCTAGGTGTAGGGGTTGGTTATAAATTAGTCTTTTCTGATTCTTTGGTATCTCAAACGGTTACAGAAAATGTCGCTGTAGATGAAGAACTTGATTTTAGATTCTCATACTCAAGAGGACTTTTTCCTTCATTTGATCTTGAAACTGATTTTGGATCTGATCAGCCTCTTTATCTTGGTGGAAAGTATATGCTTTATGGTAATGGAACTTTTTCTACATCTGTAAGGTTAGGTAGTTCAATCTATATAGCTTCTGAGGTAGTGAATGGAAATAACTCCAATGGAGAAACGACAGAAAGGTTTATTATCATTAGTGGTTATGTAATGAACTCTGAGTTTTTGATTGGTTATAAATTCTTTGGAGCTCTACTCACTTATATGATGTATGGCTATCAGGGATATTCATACGTAACAGACTTCGTAGAAGGGGATCTAGATCAAGAGCTTAAAATTGAAGGAGATCATGGCTATTATGGTATTGGTCTAGATTATAGTTTTGGCACTGTTTCTAGTGCTTTTATTTTAACAATTAATGAATTTAATGTTGACGAATATACATCTCAGAGCAAAAGCGGTCTTACTTTCTCTTTAACTGGATCAGTGAAATTTTAGGCCAAGAAAACTTGGCCCTAGTAAAGAGCTCTTCTTCTAAATAATCTGTTGGTTCCATATTATTATGCAAATTACTCAGAAAAAGAGTAAAAAATTATTGAATAAGAAATGATGAATAGATTTCTGAGGAGTAGGCTTTCAGTGCGCAAAGAGTAAGAATAAAACTAATCAAATAAAATGTGCTTTTCATAAATATCTCCATTTATAAAAAGCTCCTTGAACCCTGAATCAGTATAGCATTTGGTAAAAAATTTTCAAGAATATTGAAACCTGAGTTTATAAGTTAAGTAAAAATTTTCCGATGAGATAAAACCCAGAAACTAAAAGACATATAAGTGTAACAAAAGTGCCAAAAAATCTGCCAAAGGACTTTCCAGATGAACTACTTAGGCCAATATGGTGAAAAATTCTTCCTAAGATCAACACTATGCCAAGTGAATGGCATAAAAGTTTTGGTGAATTTTGAGCTTCAATAATAAAGAGTAAAACAATAGCTATGGGAATATATTCAGAAAAATTGCCGTGAACTCTAATGGCCCTTTGAACTGTTGTATTGCCACCGTCACCAATGCCAATGGAGTTGTTTCGTCTTTGTTTTACAACTTGAAGAGTTAAATAGAAGTAGAATAACGTTAATAATCCAGCATAAAAACCAGTTATATACATTAAGCAGTTATCCCTTTAGCAAGTTCATTTTTAGTTCCACAATAAGCACAGTATTGCCAATGAGGCTCTAATTCTTTAGCACAATTTGTACAATTTGGGTCATCATCATCATGCCAAGTATCTTCTTTGTGTTTAATGACTTGAAAACAAATAATACTTACAGGGAGTAAAGTAGAGAGCTGTTTTACCATAAAGATAGTTGCGCTATCGTGATAGGCCCTAAAAGCTAAAATAGAAAAACCAATACAAAGCATTATATAACTAGCAAGAGAGATATCTCGAACTTCTTTGTGGACATGTATCTTCCAAACTTGAAACCAATACCCTAAACATAAAATAACAACACTTGCCCAAGAGGCGTATATTAGAACCTGTTCGTTCAAAACACTACTCCATGTAAATAAAGCCAATAAATTAATGTTGACCTATAAAGTATTGCTTCACAAGATAATAATCTAGAAATGGTTGTTTGGTTAATCAAACTAATGTATCATAAGGCAAACATCGGTAAGGAGAGTCTATGCTGGTCATTCGAAATAGTATTCAACTACTTAATGAATTAAGTGAAATAGAAAATGAGATAAGAATAATAGAGGACTTGGCCCTTATCTATAATTGCTCTAAGGAAAACAAAGAGTTGTTGGTCAATCAGTTCTTAAGGCTCAAAAAAGGAAATGAAATTAACCTTTTAAAAGCACAGAGCATGTTATAATTTTTGTCATCCATGATGGCAAAAATTATAAAAAAATTAATATTACTTTCCTTTTTGGGCGCAGTTTTACTTGGTCTATTCTGGGCCTTTAAAGTTTATCAGCTTAAAGAGAAATTTGTTCATCCAGATTATGAAATTTCAAAAATGGAAGTTAGTTATATTATTAAAGATAACAGACCAGAGCATTGGGTTGCCATATTTGACCTTAACAAAGCTGCTTATGGAGCATTTGTTGTTAGTGAGGATTGGAGTTTTTTTGAACATAAAGGTTTTGATTTTCAGCAAATAGAGCAAGCATTTAAAGATTTTCTTTTTCATAATGAAAGACTTAGAGGTGCCTCAACAATATCTCAACAATTAATCAAAAATGTGTTTCTTTCACATGAGCGAAGCTTTTTAAGAAAAGGTGCTGAAGCATACCTTACGATGGTTATGGAGTTTTTTTTAACAAAGCATAAAATTCTTGAACATTATCTAAATATTGTTGAATTTGGTAAGGGAGTTTATGGTATATCAGATGCTTCTCTACATTACTTTAATAAAGAAGCAAAAGATTTAACAATTAAAGAAAGTGCATTTCTTGCAATGCTACTTCCTAATCCACAAAAATATTCTCAATCATTTAGAGATAAAGAACTTTCTCATTATGCCTCTACAACAATTAAAGATATCTTATTAAAAATGAAAATTGCCCAGTATATAAGCCCTGAGGATTATGAAAAAGAACTTAGTCAAAACTATCAGTGGGAAAAAGATTTTAATTTGATAGGGGATGAAGACGATTATTATCGACTCAATCAAGACACTCAAGAGGATTCTTTTTAAGTTCTAAGTTAAAAGCTCTAATATTTTTAGAAATAATTGTTCTCTTAGATGAGCTAGCTGATTGGTCCATTTGAGGAGGTTTAAGTCCAGCTCTTTTAAAAAGATTTTGGTAAAAATCCTTTTTTGATATTTTTAGAGGATAGCTTAGGTTAAACACTTGATTCCATATATTATTTTTCAATATATCTTTTATTACATAAATTAAATCATCCAAGTGAACAAAATGAACAAATGAGTTAGGGGCAGGCACTGGTTTATTTTTGAAAAAATTTATCGGGTTACGTCCTGGACCGATAAGTCCTGAAGGTCTAATGATCGTTAATGGAACGCCTGTTGACTTTAAAAGAGCCTCTGATTCTAAAAGTATTTTTCCCGATTCCTTGCTAGGGCAGGGGAGTGTATCTTCGTCGCAGTCTATCTGTTCTGGGCCATAAACAGAGGTAGAGCTAACAAAAAGAATCGATTCCAGTTGGGAGTTTTCAATTTCAACCTTTAACAACTTAATACTTTCCAGAAAATTAGTTCTAGACTCTCGGACTTTAGGAGGGATATTAATAATAAGGGTTTGCGTATTATTTAGAAATTGCTTTAATTGATCGCGGTCCTCTGGAAGCCTTAAGACAATCGCATCGATAGGTAATGTTTCAAGTTTTCTTTTTGAGGTTACACTACCTAAAACGTTATAGTCTTCTGACAAAAGCTCTTTTGCTAGAGGCAGACCCAGCCATCCAAGCCCAAGAATTGCAATTTTTTTCTTTGGGGTCATCATAACTTAATTAATCTAAGAGCATTTTTTTTATAACAATTTTTCTGAACTTAAAAATCTTTTCAACATCTTTTAAAACAAATGGCATACCAAAAATATAGCCAAGTGGCCCCATTGGCAATTTGTACAAGACTGTATCATGAATAAGAGTACCCTCACTTGTTTCTATAAAGCTATGAGTATGGTGCCACATTGTATAGGGACCTTTGATTTGAATATCCACAAACTTATTATTAGGTTCCCATTCAGATATCAATGTTCTCCACCCAAGTGGAATTCCATGAAGTTTAAGTGAATAATCAATCAGGGCTCCCTTTTGAAGTTTGGGAGCATGCAATTTTTTGATTTTGAAATTCAAAAAAGACGGAGTTATTTTCTCTAGGTTATTAGGGTTTGAAAAAAAATTAAAAGTCTCATCTTTTCCCTTAGGCAAGAATTGATATTTCTCAAATTTTTCGCAACTAAGAACACCTTTCTTCTCAAAACTCTTCTTATTGCAAATATCCTCCATCGCTTTATTAATATCAGCAAAACGATAATTAAACCCCCATTGAGATAGTTTTTGAGGAATAACCTTTTGTGAGTCTAGTATGATTGAGCTCATTTCTCCAAAAATTAGTTTTAGCATTATTGGTGGGACTGGAAATAGGGCCGGTAATTGTACTGCTTTAGCAAAAGCTTTGGTGAAGTCTTTATTAAGTACCTGATGTGGCGAAACACAATTGGCCGGTCCACTAAACTGATTATTTGTGAGTGCTTCTTTATAAACTTGAACAAGGTCATCAACATGAATCCAACTCATCCATGCATTTCCAAGTCCGATAGGTCCTCCACCACCAATTTTAAATATTGGCATAAGCTTAGCAATAGCTCCTGATTCATAACCAAAAATTACACCAACACGAGCAATAAAAGTTCGTTCTATATTATTGCTTTTAAGGACTTCGCCCTCCCAGTCCTTGCATACTTTATTCAAAAAGCCATTTCCGTAAGAACTACTTTCTGTAAGATCTTCATTAGTATTTGCAGGGTAAATGCCAACAGCGGATGTTGAGCAAAGAACAGAGAGTTTGCTAGGGCGCTTATCAATACTTTCAACTAAGTTTCTTGAACCAATAATACGAGAGTCGTAGATGCGTTTTTTTTGAGCACTTGACCATCTTTTATTTGAAATATTCTCTCCAAGTAGGTGGACAATGGCATCTGCTTTATCAACGGCCTCTTGTGGAGCTGGTTCATTGAGAGGATCCCATTCATAGACCTCACAGGGGATATCTAAAGTGTTTTGAGCACGTTCTTTGTTTCTAGAAAGTATGATAAGTTCATGGCCTTCTTTAAAAAGCTGAACTGATAATTTTTTTCCTACAAATCCAGTAGCACCTGTTATTAACACTTTCATTTTGACTCCTTGCTGTAGAATGATTCTACGTCATTTAGGCCCAAAGACTTAATAGACAATAGGTGGACAATCTTTGTACTCTCTTTTTTTTATAAGTGTTTATAACTCTAACTACCTGAAATTAATAGTATGTTTTTGTTATACAAATTATAGACAGGCTTGAGGGTTAGGGCCCTTATATGCAATATTGATCAAAAGGATTGTCTATGAGCGAATATACCATTCAAGTAGCATCAAAACTCTCAGGAGTAGGTACTCATACTTTGAGGGCCTGGGAAAAAAGATATCAGGCTGTAGTACCAGAAAGAAACTCTTCTGGGCGTAGGGTCTACTCAGATAAAGATATTGAAAAGCTATCTTTGTTAAGTGAACTTTGTCTTTTGGGTTGCTCGATTGGGACAATTGCAAATAATGAAGTAAGTGATTTAAAGCAAATGCTTGAAAAGTTAGGCAAAACAGAGGTCCTTGGACATTCTTATAGATTCAAAGAGGAAAAAGATAAAATCTTTATTGATCGATCCTTAAGTGGTCTTTTGTTGGCCCTTGAAAACTATAAGCTTGGAATTATTTCCCATGAAATGAAAAAACTTTATCTTAGCTTAACCCCAAGGCAGCTGGCCTTGGAAGTTCTTGTTCCTCTCGCCTACGAAGTAGCTCGAAGAATACTAAAAGGAAAACTAAGTTTGGCCCAGGAGCATGCTTTAAACTCAGTACTAAAATTTCATCTTGGACATTATATTTTTCAAAACTATGATACTAGACATAAAAAGCCAGAGACACTTCTTCTTGCTTCCCCTGAGGGAGATAATAACGAAGTTGGGATTATGCTTGCGACACTTTTGTGCGGGCATTATAAAATTAATTATTGTTATCTTGGTGCCAATACACCAGCGGATTCTATTATAGAGGTCTCTAAATCCTTAGATATTACACATATTGTTCTTATGAATTCTTCTGGACAGTTTGGACTAGGTGCCGAGTTGGCCAACGATTATCTAGATTATTTGAAAAAGAAAGTAAAAGCAGGCACTCAGTTTCTAGTGAATGGTTTTCCAGGAATGATTATCCCTGATAATAATGTTAAGAAGTTTGAAAGCTTAAACCAATTAGATGAATGGTTTAAAGAAATCTAGAACTTATAAAGCTCAGAGAAATCTTCAAATCTTTTAAGTTGTTTCTTGGCTTTTCTTAATGCATCTTTCATATTGCTATTTGCGCTGGCCTTAGATTCACCAATAGCTACAACTCTGCAAGATCGATTATTATAAACCACTATATCAAGCTCTCCTACCATATTGCTGCCTTTGCCATGGAAGTAAGTCACTCCACCAGTAATAGTAAATCTATCAGGAGGGTAGATATTGTCTAATTTTTGAAGTTGCATTCGAGTAAGGTATTCAAGGATATTACCTACATTGAAATAACTATGAGTTTCAACTTTTAACCAGTCTTCAATATACTCAAGATATATTTCGAATTGCTCCTCAAGATCATCATATTGTTTATAATACTCGCCAACTGCTTGCTCTTGATCAAATTTTTTGAAAGGTCTGTGACTATTAAAGAAAATATTTTTCTTACAATACTCATGAGTTTCCCAATAATCAGAATCAAGTGCACAAAGAACAAGATCAACACCTTCTCTTGTAATATCGGCCTCAAGATCAAAACCAAAACTTTGAGCACCTTCAACACCTATAGTGAAATAAGTTTCAACGTTTCTAAATCTATGAATGTCCCAAGTTGGACAATTTTCATCCCATTCAGGGGATGTCTTATTAAAGTATGGTGCGGATAAAAGTTGGGCAGAGAAAAGGGCTAAAACGAAGAATAGTTTTTGAGCATTCATATAATTCCAAGATTAGAGGTATATCTAGAATAGAAATAACCATAAAGCCTGTCAAAAAAAATTGCCGGGAAAATTATTAGGAGTTTGTTAGTATCTCTAAGGCCTTAACTAACTTAACGCGATTGTCTAAAACTGACTGCTCTGGCCTTCTTCCCATTGAATTTAAGATTTCGATGCCTTTGTCCATTTTCTCAAGAATATATTTAATTTCTTCAATGTGTTGCAAAGCGTCTTCTTGAGAGTTTGTGGCCGATGAGGATTGTGCATACTCAAGATAGTACTGAGGTTGCTTTGTTGTTTTCATACTACTTAATGAACTAAAAAAAACAATAATTCAATAAAACTTCTAAAGTCTTAAACAAAAAAATAGAAAATTATTTACGAATTAAAAATACTTAGCCTAAATCATGGCATATTAGTACAATGGATTCTTAGTAAAGATGTGTTTTTAATGGTGATGTGTAAAATGAAAAAAGAAGTTATCAATAAGATTTCACTTATCATGCGTTCTGCTCGTAAATTTAAAGGGATAACCCAGCAAGATTTGGCCAAGGCTCTTGGTTGTTCGCAAAGTGCTTTGTCCAAAATGGAAAATGGGGTTTTGATTCCTTCCGCTCCCCAGTGGTTTAGTTTTTGTTGTGTTACTGAAATCCCTGCATATAGCTTGGTTCATGGTTTTATAGACAGACAGATCAATGCAGAACTGAAAAGTGGAAAAATTATTAATGGTCATAGTTTACCTGCTCGATATTTAAATGATCGTGGCATTAAAGTTAAGCATGCAAACCCATTTCTTGCTTTTATAAAAGAGAAATTTGGAGTTAAAGAATATGGCTCGTTTTTAAAAAAATGCAAACTAACTCAAGATTTTTTTATTGATTATGATAATCAGATTTCTTTTAACTTTCTCTATGATGTTTTTAAATATTTAAAAGAAAAGAATTCAATAGACTCTGAGTCTATTAAGGCAATGGCTGCCTTTAACCTTCAAAAAGAAACTCATGGGTTAACCTTTGAAGTACTTTCAAAAGCAAAAACATCTATTGATTTATTAGTTCTATATGCATCAAATTATAGAAATTACCAGGTAGATTTTTTAGTAAGCTCAAAAAATAGAACTGAGAACAGTGTTTCTTTAATATTAAAACCAAAGCTACATTTAAGAAGATTCAAAATTTTTAAAGATCAAGAGTTCTTAGGTTTTATAAGAGAGTATACTCTTCATACTCTTGCTGCTTTAGCTAAACTAAGCAAAAATCCAGGAATATTAAAAATCAATATTGCTTCAAGTTATGCCAATGGTGATGATTTTACCCAACTTGATATTTCATTAAGCTAATCACGGTCCTTGATAAGTAATAGCGCTGGTAAGAAAACTAAGTCAACAATTAAGGCCAAAAGCAGAACGAGTGAGCTGTATGCTCCAAATCTTATATTGGGAATAAAGTCTGCAGTTGTAAACACTCCAAAGCCTACGATTAGAATCAAGGTTGTAACAATTAATGCATGACCTGTATGATCCAAAACAGACTTTAATGATTCAATAACACTCATATCTTTTTTTCGATTTCTTATATAGTTCACCATAAAATGGATCGTATCATCCACAGCAATACCTAAACAGACACTGCAAACCATAACTGCACCTGCTTCAATACTATGACCCATAAGGGCCATAACGGCAGTTCCAAGCATGATAGGAATAATATTGGGAAGCATAGAGAAAAAACCAAGTATAACAGATTTAAACAAAAGAGAGAGGACTATAAAAATTAAGATAAGCGCCATACCCATTGAATTAAAAAAAGTACTAACAATATTATTATTCATTCTATTTGCAAGGGAACTATTGCCGGTAATATGTGCATTTAAACCTAACTCTTTACTTTTAGAGAGTACCTTTTTGTACCAAGAAAGATTAGTTTTAGAATCTGAGACATTCCAAAAAACGCTTAGCCTAAGATGACGATAATCACTTGAGACTCTATCACTGCTGGTGGCTCCATCACTTGAATCCATAGATGAGAGTAGTAAAATCTCAGCGACACTATTTGCACTACTAGGAACTTTATAAAAGCTTGATTCACCTTGATTGAGAAGTTGATTCATTTTTTTTATTGTTTTTAAAACAGAGATTGTTTTACCAACATGTGGTAGTTCATTAACCCAGTTTTCTAGTTGATCAACCTTATTAAGAAAACTAGGGTCTTTTATTCCATCAACAATGCCTGAATCAATAATGATTTCTGGTCCGCCGGCGCCATTGAATTTTTTTATAATATAATCCGTATTCACCCTCACTTGCACATCTTTGGAAAGATACTCTTGGGGATTTGAGTTAATATCGTTAGTAAAAGAGAGATAAACTCCCCCTGATGTAAGTAATATAAGACTTATGGAGAGGATATAGCGGTATTTATTTATAAAAGGAAGCATAAGGCTTGCTTTGAGAGAGTATTGTGATTTCTTCTTTGCAATCTTAAAGGTTTCAAATGGTGATGTAAGATCAATAATAATTGGCATTAGAAACAATGTATAAAACCATGCAAGTAATGATCCTGATCCAGCAAGCAGTCCAAGATTGTGAATTGGGTTTAAAGTAGAAGCAAGAAGACTATAGAATCCAATTCCTGTTGTTATACTCGTAAGTAAAGTAGGGACAAAGTTTTTAACAAATGATTTTTCTAAAGAGTCTCTTACACTATCCCCAGATGACCTTTGATGATAGTAAACCACAAGGAAATGTACAGAGTCTGCAATACAAATTGAAAATAAAATACCTGGGACTGCAGAGACAATATTTTCAAAACGAATTTCGAACAGTGCTCCTATCCCGTATGCACTAAAGACACAAATTGCAATTAAGAATATAGGGATATAAACAGCTTCGAGTGTTCTAAATGAAAGAAAGAGAAATATTACAACTAGTACAAGCATAATAGGTGTAATTTGGAAAAGGTCCTTCTCTGATACTTTACGAAACTCTTCTTGAAATTTTGCAGATCCTGTAAGCTTAATTTTTGTTTCTTTTAAGTCTAGTTCAGCGACAAGCTTTTCTACTGCTCTTACTATCTGGATATAGTCCACTTGTGTCTCATCATTTAAGACTGGTCGTAAAAAACCATAAATAATGGCAGTTTTATTATCAGTTGATACAAGGTAGTTAGAGAGAAGATCTTCTTCTTGGGCCTTCTTTTGCAAGAGGGCGAGTTCAGAGGAGCTAAATGAATCAATCATCTTAGTATCAATTATGGGTGCGACAAAAATCTCATCAGCCTGAGCTTGAGAGATACTAAAATTTGTAATAGATCGGCTCGATAGAATATCAGTGATTCTAGGTAGCTTTTGTGTAATATGATTGATTGCCTGAAGAGACTCTTTATTAAAAATCGAATTTGGGTGATCAATAATAACAATAATATTTTGTTCATTACCAAATGTTTGTTCAAAAACTTTTAATTTTTGAATTAATGGATCTGACTTTTTAAACCAATACTGAACAGAATAATCTGATTTTATTTTAGGAACTTGTATGGCAAGGAAGATAAATGAGCAGAAAACAAATAAAAGAACTGAGTATTTATTTTTAAACAAGATGTGAAAAAGTTTGCTTAAATTATTGTTCATTGAGAAATTGCCATTCCTGCACCTCTAGGATCGATAACTGAAAATAATTTATTTTGATTATTAAGACCAACACCATTGACTCTGCAGTTATAAGGCTTTTTAACTATTTTATGTCCTAAATCTTTGAGATCTTGTTCTAAAAAATCAGAAAAGAAGGGAGCATCCACTCTAAGCTCATCTGGATACCATTGATGATGGAACCGTGTTTGTGAAATGGCCTTAATTGGTGATTGATTAAAGTCAATTGTGTTTATAATGGCCAAAAGTACGCAAGTTATAATTCTTGTTCCATTAGGACTTCCAAGAGCAAACGTTAGGTTTTCGTCACTATCATACACAAGAGTAGGGCTCATTGAACTAAGAGGTCTCTTGTAAGGGCTAATACTATTTGCTCTCCCTCCGATAGCGCCATAAAGATTTGGAGTGTTTGGTTTTGCACTAAAATCGTCCATCTCATTATTCATAATGACTCCGCTACCTTCAGCAACAAGCGCTGATCCAAAAAGGCCATTGATTGTTTGAGTTGTAGTCACAACAAAGCCTTTTTTTTCAGCAATTGTTAAGTGGGTAGTATGATCAGATTCGTATAAATGAGGACTAAGTACCTCTAAATCACTAGAGAGAGTCGTTTTATCTTTGGAAATTCTTTTAAAGAGATTTTTTGCGTATCTTTTACTAATGAGGCCTTTTACAGGTACCTTAACGTAGTCACTATCCCCTAAGTACTTGGACCTATCCCAAAAAGCTCTTTTCATAACCTCTGCAATTGTATGAATATTTCTAGCTGCATAGAGATCATCTTTGTTAAACTCATAATTCTCTAGCATATTAAGCATTTGAACTATGTGAACACCTCCTGAACTAGGCGGTGGCATTGAGAATATTTTATGTCCTCTGTAGCTTCCTTCAATTGGCATTCGCCATTTAGTCTTGTAATCACCTAAGTCTTTAAGGCTTATCAGTCCGCCCCATTTCTTTTGTGAGGCTGCAATTTTTTTTGCGGTAAAGCCAAAGTAGAAATCTGATCCTTTGGTCTGTGCAATTCGTTTTAGTGTTGCAGCTAAGTCTTTTTGAATAAGAATATCGTTAAGCTTTAAAGGGGTTGAGTCTTTAAAGAAAATTTTTTGAGAAGATTCATATTTGCGAATGTTTTCTTTTTGTCTCTCAATTGCAATTGCGAGCTCATCGTAAACTTTAAACCCATTTTCGGCCAAATCTATCGCTGGCACCATGACAGTCGAAAGTGGAAGTACTCCAAAACGTCTATGAACTTCGATAAGTCCAGCAACGAGACCTGGAGTCCCTGAGCTTTTAGCTCCAATTGTTGAGAGTCCTTTAATGAGGTCGCCTTTTTTATCTTGGTACATTCTCTCTGTGGAAAGAGCTGGTGCAGATTCTCGACAGTCTAATGCCATTGGTTGCTCAAATTCAGGGTGATTAATCAGCATAAACCCACCACCACCAAGCCCACTGGAGTGAGGACGTTCTACAGAGATGGTAAAGCTAGCGGCAATTGCAGCATCTATGGCATTACCTCCTAAATTAAACATCTTTCTTGCAGCTTCGGAGGCATAGTCACCTTGAGTTGCAATAGCGTAGCGTTCACCATTTTGAGCGTATGATTGATTCTTCTTTGAAGTTGTTTTTAGTTTTTGCTGTGTTGAGCATGAATAACAAAGGGCACAAAGGATTATTAGTATCTTTTTCATTTTCTATAGATCACTTTTGTTTTTTAATTAGTAAGCTATCATTTAAAGATATTTTTTAGGAGTAGACAATGCATTGGCATATCAAAAGCAAAGAAGATTATTTAAAGGCCTACGAGGAGAGCTTAGCTGCTCCAGATAAGTTTTGGGGTGGTATTGCTGAAACTTTTTTTTGGAAGAAAAGTTGGAGCAAGGTAAGTGAGGGTAGCTTCTCAGGTTTGGATGTTAAATGGTTTACTGGTGGAGAGTTAAATATTACAGAGAACTGTCTCGATCGTTATTTGGAAACACAACCTAATAAGCGAGCAATAGTTTTTGAACCAAATGATCCTACTGACAAAGTTATTACCTATACCTACAAAGAACTCCATGAAGCAGTCTGCAAAGCTTCTAATATGTTGAAAGGTCTAGGAGTTAAAAAAGGCGATAGGGTTTGTCTGTACATGGCCATGGTGCCAGAGCTTCTCATTTCAGTTTTAGCATGCGCCCGAATTGGTGCGATTCATTCAGTTGTCTTTGGCGGATTTAGCGCTAAAGCGCTTTCCGATAGAATTAATGATGCCACTTGCAAAATTTTAATTACTAACGATGGTGGAATGAGAGGAAACAAACTTATTCCTTTAAAAGAGATATCTGATAATGCTCTTAAAAATTGTCCATCCATTGAAAAAGTCATTGTTCATAAAAGAGCAGAGAATAATATTAATATGATTGAAGGAAGGGATCTTTGGTGGCATGAAAATTTTAAGTCTCAATCAGATGTTTGCCCAGCAGAAGTAATGAATTCAGAAGACCCTCTTTTTATCCTTTATACTTCTGGTTCAACAGGAAAGCCAAAAGGAGTTCTTCATACAACTGCTGGCTATATGATTTGGGCCGCTTATACATTTAAAAATGTTTTTCAAGTTGGAGAAGATGATCTTTATTGGTGTACTGCTGATATTGGCTGGATCACAGGCCACACTTATATCACTTACGGACCACTTCTTAACGGTGCGACTACGGTTATGTTTGAAGGAGTACCAACCTATCCGGATGCAGGGAGGTTTTGGGATGTTGTTGATAAACATAAGATCACTCATTTTTATACGGCACCAACGGCTATCCGGGCACTTCAAGGTTTTAGTTTAGATTATGTAACTCAAAAATCTCTAAGTTCTCTAAAAGTATTAGGTTCTGTTGGTGAGCCGATTAATGAGGAAGCTTGGCAGTGGTACAACAAATATATTGGCAAAGAAAAAGCTCCAATTGTTGATACTTGGTGGCAAACTGAAACAGGTGGAATCATGATATCAACTCTGGCCGGTATTACCGAAGTTGAGCCATGCTATGCTACCAGACCGCTTCCGGGAATTGAGTTAGTTTTAATGGACGAAAAAGCTGAACCTCTTGTGGGTAATAATGTTTCGGGAAATTTATGTGTCAAAAAACCATGGCCAGGGATGGCCAGAACAGTTTACGGAGATCATGAACGTTATGGGCAAGTTTATTTTTCTGCCTATAAAGATCATTATTTTACTGGTGACGGCTGCAAAAGAAATGAAAACGGACTTTATCGTATAACAGGTAGAGTTGATGATGTGATTAATGTTTCGGGGCATAGAATTGGTACTGCTGAAGTTGAAGATGCGATTAATCAAAATATTCATATTATTGAATCAGCTGTTGTTGGTTTTTCTCATGAAATAAAAGGTCAAGGGATTTATGCTTATGTGATTTGTGATGCCGAGACTAAGGAAGTTGAAGAAATTCGCTCAAGCGTTTTAAAAACAGTGTCAGAGCAAATTGGTGCTATTGCAAAACCTGATAAAATACAAATTGTTCCTGCTCTTCCTAAAACTAGATCAGGAAAAATAATGAGAAGAATTTTAAGAAAAATAGCCAATGGAGATACTTCAGACTTTGGGGATACCTCAACTTTGCTTGATCCAAGTGTTGTCGATGCAATAAAGACTGGGGCTTTATAGCAGGAAGAGTTTATAAATTGATGAATCTTATTCCTCCAATTAAAAGTATTGCTAGAAAAGAAATACATTTAGACTATATTGATGGACTCCGTGGAATTGCAATTCTCCTCGTACTTATTCAGCATACAGTCCTTAGCTTGCCTGGAAGGCCAACATCAAGTCTAGTATTTGAGCTAATGGATAACGGATTTATCGGAGTTCCTCTTTTTTTTGTGATTAGCTCTTTTACTCTTTACCGCTCATGCTGGTTTCAGGATCAAAAGAGTTTTTCTTGGGGCAAATTTTATCTGAGAAGATTTTTTAGAATTATGCCATTGTGGTGGATCAGTGTAGTCTTATACTCAATAGCTAGATCCGTTGAACCATCTCTTATTCCTTTAAATTTATTTTTTATTTTTGGTTTTATTCCTGATGAGAGCATTAGAATTATTGGCCCAGGGTGGTCATTATTTGTTGAAGAAATTTTTTATCTCTCTTTGCCACTTTTATTTGTCTTTATAAAAAGTAGAAAGGCTTCTCTTGTTGGATTTATTGGAGCAGTTATTATTTCGTATCTTTATAGTAAAAATCTTCATCTCATATATGAGCCGGAGGTATTAAAAACTTTCACACCAATAATTAACCCTCTTCTTCACCTGCCATCCTTTTTTTTAGGTTTTGTACTTTTTCATTTTATGAATAAAAAGTCTTGGGAGCGATTTCATTGGAGTATGTATTTATTAGATCTTATAGCAATTATAAGCTATTGCACTTTAGTTAGATCAGGCTGGAGACTATTATTAGTTCCAGTACTTTTTATTTTTCTCTCTGGCGTATTAAAGTGGAGTCTTATTGGTCGCTTAGTACGTACTGGGTTTCTAAGATACCTAGGAAAGATGTGCTTTTCTATTTATTTGCTACATGACTTAGTTATCGATTTATCTATGCCTTTAAGAAACAAGCTTTTTTATCTTATTGGCCTTAGTAGTCAGTCCACAGAAGTGCAGTTCATTCTCTGGTTTCCAATTCTTATCCTTATATGCGTATTTTTTGGGAGCTGGTCTTTTAAGCTTATTGAAGAAAATTTTATTTTATTAGGGAAGCAAATTAGTAAAAAACTGTCCCTTTGATCTAGTTTCCCAATAAGTATTAGTTTTTGTTTAGCAGAAAGTGTTTCATTTAAAAGAAATTAGCTGAAAGTTTTACTTGAATTTCATGACCTGTTTCTTGAATGACAGAACCTAACATTTTCAAGTATTTGAAACACACTTAAGTGCCTATAATGTCTTGTGTCAAAATAGTGAAACACTCTGTTTCAGAAAAGAAGCCTCAAATGTTAGACGCTGTAAGAATCTTGTAAAACTTACCAATTTCACCACTCTTTTAAAAAAACGTTTATTTTAGCTCCAACATAGCAACTTACACTGCAGCTTTCTTAATAACAGGTTTAGCGCAGGTAAAGGAGGATAGGGATTATGAAGAATTTAATTGTACCAATGGCAGTTGCCGCTTTAAGTTTTAGTTCAGTATTCGCAGACGACCTTAAACTTGTTAATGGAGATTTCTCTCTAGGACTAGAAGGTGAAATGAACATTAACTATCTTGATTCTGACCAGGCTGAATCTGTACAGAATTTTGAGGATTCACATGTAACGTTAACAGCTTCATGGAATGAGAAAATTCGAGCAGTTGTTAGAACAAGACTTCAAGAACTCTTTGTAGAAAACGAAATTGATTTTACTGATGATTTTGATCTTGAAAACTTTATTGAAGAAGCTTTTATTGAAATCAAAAATATTGGTGGAATGCCTGTAGCGGTTGTCGTAGGTAAGCGACCAATTGCTTTTGGTCAAAATGTCGAGGCAATGCCAATTTATACTCAAAGTGCTCTTTACGGCATTAATGAGATTAAGGATGTAATGGGGGTAACAATTGCTTTAGAAGAAGGACTTTTTGGTCTTGTAGACTCAGCAGAACTTACACTCTTTGAAAACGAAGCAGGTGACCTCGATATTGGTGACGTAAAAGGACTTTCTGTAAAAGTAACAAAAGACTTAACAGAAAACATAAAGATGACTCTTTCTCATGTTTCAACTGAAGAATCAGCTGATGGGGCAGAAGATGAAGACAGAAGAACAAGTCTAGGGTTCATCGCTTCTACAGATGATGGTACATTAGTTGGTTGGGCCGAGGGTACATTGCTTTCTAACAACCCTGAGTATCCAAACGCTTCTTATGCAATAACTGTTGGTGCAAGTAAGCAAGTAACAGAGAGTACTTCAATTATCGTTGAGTATAACCATATTGAAGATCAAATTCATGAATATGGAATCGGTGCAATGATGAATCTCACTAAAGGATTAAGCGTTGGGACAGAAGTTCGTTATAGAGACAACAGAGATATTACTGATGATGAAGTGATTTTTGGATTAACAGCTAAGTATGCTTTAGGTGCGAATCTTGAAAATGATGAATATCTTTTTGGTGATAACTAAAAAAGGGAGAGAGCAGTAATGAGTTTTTCTAATAGCCTTTTAATCATTAGTTTTCTTATTATTGCAACATGGGGAAGGTCTTTTGCAGACCTTCCTCAAATTACTTTAACTTTAAATGATAAAAACATTAAAGTTGAAGAGTTTCTAGACTTTGTTGAATCGAGTGCTATGAGTGATCAAGTTAAAACAACTTTGTTTAAATCAGCTAATCAAGACTATTCAAAGTATCAGGAATTAAAAAATGAATGGATTGAGGCAAATTATGAAGTGGCCCTTAAAAGATTTGCATATATAAAAGTTTTAGAACTTTATGCAAAGCTTGAAAGAGAAAGCAAGGGATGGAAGTCAACTTCGAAAAATGCTAAGAAAAGACCACTTAGCACGAAAAAAGATAAAGAGAGATATAGACTCACTCAAGAATTTGAGAGAGCAACATTAAAGCCACTTTTTGAGAAGGGATTAGACTACGAAAAGGCCAGAGAGACTTGGACAGGGGAGCTTGTTAAAAAAGGCTACCCTTTTGTT
>CAYGJN010000015.1:0-25356 GCA_964350135.1 uncultured Bacteriovoracaceae bacterium
GAGATGGAGGAGCCGAAACAAATCTTAGGTCAAATTTTTTCCTATAATACATTAAGCTATTTTTAAGTTTTTCATCAACTTTAGTAGCAAAGGCCTTAAGTTGGTTTTCGCTTTTTATATCAAAGCCCGTTTTGGTAATTAAAAACTTGTCTTGAACAAGTTCAGCTTCACCAACTGCGATTACATTTAAATCGTTTTGTGCAAAAACTAATGACGAAAGTAGAAAACATATTAAAAATCTCATTCTGTATAACCTCACAACGGGAATCCAAGTATTACAACACCTCTAATAAGATCACTCGCAATTATATTATCAGGTGCTGGAAGTTTAGACTTCATAATAGCACTTAATGCTCTTTGATCATACTCGGCGTCACCACTTGACTCAATTATTTCTGTTCTTAGAACATCGCCTTTATTTCCAATATAGATTCTTATTCTGCACCTAAGGTCTTTACCCATTAGATAAGAAGGTAGTTTCCAAGAAGGACGTATAAGCTTTGGAAGCTCCTCTAAATAACTCTGTAACGCAGGCAAATCTTCACTGTTTTGAGAACCAGTCAAGGCAGACCCTTTACTAATTTTATTTCCGGCCAAAATAAGTTTGTCTAATTTTTTTGAATCTACAAACTGCTTCTGCTTTCCTTTTTTCACTTTGGTTGTGGTTTTAATATTTTTCTTGCTCAGCTCTTTCAAAGTATCAAAAAGGCTTCCACCTTTTTCTTTAAAGCTATCATCATCATTATTACTTTTTTCAACAGCTTCTACTTTGGCCCCAACTTCAGGAGAAGCTTCATATTCTCTAAGTTCTCTTAAAGTCATTTTAGGCATAGATACAACATCAACCTTAATAGAGGACTGAATAATATTGTATTTAACACCTGGCTTAATTGAATCAGCTCCACTGATAAAAAAAGATGCAGTATAGAGCCCTGCTAATAAGAAGATATAAAGAAAAACAACTATAAGGATATAACGGTGTAATGGATCTCTAGCAGTTAATACTGTCATTTTTTATTTTCAATTTCTGTTACAAGAGCAATATTCTCAAACCCGTTGGATCTAAGATGAGACATAAGGTAGGCAACTTTTCCATACTTAAGCCCATAATCAGCTCTTAGATAGACTGTTTTATTCTTAGACTGAGTAACAGCGCTTGTTAGTTGCCCTAAGATTTCATTAAATAAGACTTTTGATTTACCTACAAAATACTCTCCTGACTTGCTCACTGAAATAATAACTTGTTTGTCTGACAAGTTTAATTGGTGCACTTTTTTTGTTTTAGGCAAAGTAAGGCTGATTCCATTATGCATCAGTGGTGCTGTTACCATAAAGATAACGAGCAACACTAACATCACATCAACTAATGGAGTTACATTAATATCAGAAAATGTTTTTTTTCCTGAATTATTTGATTGCATTTAAACAAGACTCCTTTCTACTTCATTAAGAAACTCTTTTTCAAAAGATTTCATTTGTCCGTAAATAAGGCTTTGTTTATTTGAGAAATAATTATAAAACCACACGGCAGGGATCGCAGCAAAGAGACCCACTGCCGTTGCCACAAGAGCTTCAGCAATACCTGGAGCAACTGCATCTAATGTACTCCCGCCTTGAGCAATACCTGTAAAAGAATTAATAATTCCCCAAACTGTTCCAAAAAGGCCTATAAAAGGAGAAATTGAGCCAATACTTGCAAGAGTTGTTAAGTGTTTTTCCATAGCATCTGATGCATCACTAACTCCTCTCTCCATGGCCCTTTCAAAAAGTTGAAAACCAAAACGGAAAATATGATTATCTAGGGTGTCCTTACTTTTCTTACCGCTACTTGAATCTTCAAGCTTAATAATTTCTTCATAACCTTGGGTGAAGACTTGCTTTAAAGGACTATTTTCAAGTGTTGAAGATTTATCGAATACTTCTCTTAGAGAGGCTTCACTTCGAAACACATCCAAAAATGCACTATTATTTTTTCTGATTTCTTTGAACTCATTATACTTTTTCCATACAATGGCAATAGAAAGAACTGAACAAAAAATAAGAAGCAATAAGACTGATTGAACTACAATTCCTGAACTTAGTAGAATATCAAAGATACTGAGATCGCCTTGCATAAATCCTCCATGAGACTTGAGTACCCATTATCAAACTCATCGAAATTTTAGTCAAATCAAAGCTTTTCCCGAGCGAGTTCGTCGGTTTTTGTAATAAATATAACAACAACTCATAATAAGCAGAGAGGCCACAGGGGCCCTTGCGAGACCTTCTTCGGAACGAAACATTGAGTAAAGGTCTGTCCAGAAAATATCATAACCAAAAAAGCAACTAATAGGTGCTATATAGATAATGACAAACACAAGAGAGCTAAACCAGTCTCTTTTAGTATAAAAAAAGACAAAAAGAATAAGAAACTGAACTGCACCAAAAAAGATAAATATAAAAGGTGCAGGTGATAGAAGATAGGTCACATAAGAGAAAACTAAAGTGTAAACACTGGTATAAAGCAAAAAGTTGAACAGCGGTATTTTATTTTGGTACCTATAAAGAGCATAGGAACAAATAAGAAAGTCGCTTCCAAAATAAAGAATATTTCCAACATATTGTAATGCAATCTTGAACCAAAAAAAATCAGGGTTAGATTCCAGCCTTACAAACATAACTGTCATAATAAACCAAAAAGAAACTAAAACATAAAATCCTCTTCCTGGCAGGATTCTTTGGTTTAAAATTTCTTTAAGCCAATGATGCTGACTATATTTAACTAGATAAAATTTATTAAAGAGAAAAAAACTTACTGCTTTTGCAGCAATGACAATTTCCCAGGTATTATCTCTAATCCAAGATTCAATAATTGAAAAACTATGATCAAGTGTAAAGTGAAAGAAGGTAACAAAGGATATAAGAATTAAAAAAATGAGTAAGAAAAGAAATTGAAAAAAAACATAGGATCTTAAAGTTTGCAGGAAATTATAAAATCTCATTAAAGTACTTTTTTATCTGGCAGAATCCACTTTATTTGAAGCTCTGGTGAAGGATACATTTTAGTATAATCCTTGTAAAGCTCATTGGTTTTAATCAGCTGGTCTACCTTATTTAATAGAGTCAAATATGAGTTCCAAAATGATAGATCTGATTTAAGTATATTTGAAACTTTTTCAGTAACGTTAAATTGCTGCTGAAAACTAAACCCTCTTGTGTAAATAAAATCATTATATTTCTTTAACGTTTCTGTAAGAAAACTTTCGTCAAATTTTTTGTTTTTAAAGTTCTCCCCGAGTAGACTCTTAAATTTTTTATCAGCGACATAGTTTTTAAAATAACCAGATTCGTCTCGAATATAATCTTCTAAAAGAAGTATTGAAATCTCCCGCTTGGTTAGATCCATTGTTCTTATAAAAGGGAGGGAAATGATAAATATAGACTCTCCCTTATTAGAGGGAAGGGCAATATGGGTAAGCCTAGGTGAGTCGATAATAAGAATTTTAACCTTCTTTTCAAAAATACCAAATTTTTCAAAAAGCATTGTTAAAGTTGTCTCAATCCCATACTGAGGTTTTTCAGTATCCCACTTGAGCTTTGATGAATTCTTAATAATCCAAAGCTCTGAGAAGAAACTCCAAACATCTCTTTCAGACGGGTAATTAAATCTATTTGTATCGTCTTGAACTCTTTGCTGTTTTAATTGTTTGTAGACCTTAACTTTCTCTTTCGCCCTTTTGTCGAGAAAATCATTTTCAAGAATGCCTTTAATATTTTTAAAATTGATTTCCTCACCTCTTTGCTCTTCCATAGATTTTTTAATTTCTTTGGAAACACAGATTGTTGAAAACAATAATATTAAAGTGATTTTTGTTATCATTTTAGTTTTGATTCACTAGTTGAGTACATATCATAGAGTCTTCCCCAATAATACATTTCAGTAAGGCTAAGATCTACTTCATTCATAAACTTAGGATATCTATTCTGAAAACATTTTGGTTTTTTCTGATCAAGGTACTTTTCTTGAACATACCCTTCGACGCCAGCAGTTTGAATATAATTCCAACCTTTCTTACTTAACTTAATTGGCTCATAAACTTTTAAAGGGTGAGCACATGAGATTGTTGTTAAACTTGGTGAGTATTGATCTGGAGTTTGATGTATATGCCCGAAAAGCTCTTGGTAATAAAAGACACCTATAAGTTTTGGCTTTTGTTTCTTAGCTGCCAAAAGGTTAAAACTAATAAATATAATTGTTATAAGGATAAGTCCTTTCATAAGACCATTTTGCCTTAAGAGTGGCAGCGGTGCAATGTCGACGGTATTACCTGAGAAAAACGCTATATTTTCATTCTAAACTGAATAGTTTCCCATTCATGGCATTGTGGGCATCTCCAGAAGATTTCATCTGAGTTATAGCCACATTGGTTGCAAAAATGCCTTGTTAGACTCTCATTAATATTAGTTAAGAAACTATTGGTAATCTGAATGGCCTCATCATTTTTACCAAGCTCTATTAAAAGTTTGATAAATTCAACCTTAAGAACATCACTTGAGTCCTTATTTTGATCCATCCATTGCTTTAAGGTTTCATAAGCTTTATCAAGCTGAGACACTTCCTTAAAAAGCCTTATTTTTGCAAGTACTAAAGATGCTGATGAGAGTAACTCATTGTCATCTAGGTTTATAAAGTATTCCTTTAATTGTTTGAGACGAGCTAAATACTGTTGCTCTGAATCTTTATTTTTTATCTTCACATCTTCTAGAGAGATAAAAATAAAAGACGTAAACATAGGGTGCTCTTTTAAAAGCTCAATAAGAAGCATTTCTGCTTCCTCAAGATCTCCTTGAATAATATAGAGTTTTAACTGAAGTAATTTTGCTGATACTGATGGAGAGAACCTAAATGCATCCTCTAAGTCCTCAGAGCTTTCACTAAATTTTGCAGCAGCAAAAAGTGCTTTAGCCTTTTCTACAAGTATATGTGAAATCGTTTGAGACTGATTTTCATGGCCTACCTTAGAAAGCATAATTCTGTAATTATAAGCTTGGTCCCAATCTCCTATATCTTCGTAAATACGGCAAATAGATTGAATTACTTCATACTGATCACGGTTGATTTTAAGCACATCTTTATACGTCTCAAGGGCCTTATCAACAAACCCACCCTTATCAAAGTCAAGAGCAAGCTCTTTTAAGGCCTTCAGCCTAGTACTTTCAGAAATATTATCTCTGGCTATCAAGGATCGATGAATTGAAATAGCTTTTTCAATTTCACCATTACTTCTAAACAATCCACCTAAAGCAAAGTAAGTTTCTATCGTTTCTCTGTTTAAATCAACAGCGTTAAGAAACTCTTTAATGGCCAAATCTTTATTTCCAGAAATTAAGTACTGTGTCGCATTCAAAAAAATCTTAGACTGTGTCTCAAAAATTGAACTTCTATATTTTTTAGTAAGCTTTACTGTATGATCTCTTTCCAATAAGGAATAGATGATAAAGACAAGAGTAAATACAGCACTACCAATAGTCAGTCCGTTGTCTTTTACCCAGATTAAAGCTTGATCCATACTTAATTGCCCACTGAAAACATTAAGACTGGCAATTCTTTTACATAGCCAGCACTTTTAATAAAAGAAAGACTCGACTCTACACCCTCAAGAAATTCCTGAAGCTTAAAGCCTTTCTCTTCCTTTATAAAGCGAAGTCCAAACTCACCTTCAATCTCAAGGTCCTCGTGGATTTTTCTAGCAGCCTTATAAAGCCCCATAAACTCATCAACTAAACCAAGATTATAAGCTTGTTCACCAGAAAAAATTTGCCCCTGTGCATGTTCTCTGATCTTTCCCTTAATCTTGTCTTTTCGAGTTCTTAAAATGTCATTTATAAACTGGTCATGAACTCCTTCAATCATATTATCTAACAAGCTACGTTCAGCTTGAGTAATTGCACGAGACGGGCTTCCAATATCCTTATACTTACCTGCTTTAATTGTTTCAGGTCTAATTTTTGCAAACTCATATAGTTTTTGCATATTCACAAACTGCATAATGACGCCGATCGAGCCAGTTATAGTTCCAGGATTTGAATAAATCTTTCTTGTTGCCGCGCCTAAGTAATAGCCGCCACTTGCAGCAATTGATCCAAAGCTTGCAAAAACAGGCTTAACATCTTTATCTATTCTTTGGATCTCTTCATAGACTTCTTGTGTTGGGCCAACCGCCCCACCAGGAGAATCCACTCTTATAATAATGGCCTCAACAGAATTATCTAATTCAGCTTTTCTTAATAATTTAACTAATTTTCTTGAGTCTAAAATAACGCCTTTAACCTCAACAACAGCAATAGGCTCATCACCTCTTGAGCTTTCTTTGCTTGATTTTAAAGACTTCAAAGTGCTTACTGAAAAGAAGATAAAAATGGCCATAAAAAAGACCACTAGGAAAAGCACTCCTAGGACTGCTTTATTTGCTTTTCTCTTCAAAACTTCCTCCTGAGATTTCAACAACTTAGAATAGATAAACTTAAATATATCTAATTATCAATAGTATCTATTGCTACGGGAGAAAGTCTAGAAAAGAAAATATCCGACCCTGGCACTCGGATGTTAAAGTTCACTGTGTTTCTAACCGATAGGTATGCACGGGGACTAAGTAGCCCTAAATTAAGGAGAAGCATATGAAAGCTTATAAATTTCTAGCTCTATTGGTTGTATTCGCCCTTGCGGGATGTGCTGCCTTAGAATCCCTTGACCGCTCTCCAGCAGCCAAAAAGGCTCATAAAGACTTTGTGTCTAAAAAAGAGCAGAACAGGAATTATTGGAAGTACGATAGAGACATTTAGAAATGAATTAAAAAGATACTGGCCCAGTTTCTTGGGCCTTGTCTTTTTGCCAAAGATTCTTTTTCTCAACAAACGTTTTCAATTGTCCGCAAGCAGCTAAAATATCATCACCTTTAGTAATTCTAACTGTACAAGTAAGCCCTCTTTGACATAACTCTTCTTGAAACCAACGAATTTTTTTATTCGAAGGTCTTTTGAACTTCGAACCAGGATATTCATTAAATGGAATCAAGTTTATTTTTGATTCTTTTCTATCAAGAAGTTCTACCAAAGCATCGATATCCTCAACCCTATCATTAAGTCCATCAATTAAAAGGTACTCATAAGTAATCCTTCTATGTGCTTTTAAAGGTATTGATTTAATGGCCTTGAATAGTCTTTTCAGGTCATACACTTTATTAATAGGCATAAGCTCTGTACGAATATCGTCATGAGCAGCATGTAATGAAATCGCAATATTAATAGGCGGAAAATCATCTAGTTTTTCAATCTGGGGTATCAACCCTGAAGTTGAGAGAGTGATTCGTCTTTGTCCTAAGCCTAGGCCTTTTCCTTCTAAAAAAAGCTCCGTTGCAACTTTAACATTCTTAAAATTATGAAGTGGCTCACCCATTCCCATATAAACAATATTAGTAACTCGTATGTCTTCAGAAACATTGTCTTTAAGCCAGCGACTAACGACAGTAAACTGACCAACAATTTCTCCTGGAGTTAAATGTCTTGTTAATCCCTGAGTTCCTGTATGGCAAAATGTACATCCAATAGCACAACCAACCTGGGATGAAATACAAAGGGTAAGGCGATTCTCTGCAAATATCGCTACTGTCTCAACAGTCTTTCCGTCATTTAATTTTAAAAGAAACTTTCTCGTCTCATCTTTAGAATGGCCTTGCCATACAACCTTAGGAAGCCCAAGCTCAAAATGTTCTTTTAAGAAAGCTTTATTTTCATTAGAAATATTTTTCCAAGTATCAATATTATGATTGAGTTTCTTGTAAAACCATTCAAAAACCTGAGTGGCCAAAAAAGATTTTTTCCCGTGGGCCACAAGGAGCTCTACAAGTTCAGGATAGCTTAAATCCCCTAAAATATTTTTTGAATCTGTCATGAGCCATATCTACAACAAAACAAGTAAAACTTGAATACAACAAGTAGTATTTACCTAAAATCAGCTAATTAAAGATCTTTTTGAAGATATTCTTAGATTTATTATATTCATCATTAGTAACTTGTTTCCCCTCTTTCAGGAAATAGTTCTGAATATCTTCTAAGTTATGGCTATGAGAGATGAATTCATTGAATTTATCATTAGAGAGTAAATAACCTTTTGGTAGCCCTGCCTTGATACATAAAAGATAGCTAAACCTGGTTAGATCATCTAAATCATTAAAAAATAGATCCTTATTAGTAGGAAAACTCTCCTCCAAAACTTCTTGAATTACAGATTCAGGTAGTGGGCCCTGAGAGCTTGATTGGACTACCAATGGGGCATAAACCATATCACCCTGGCGAGTTCTTTTATAAGTATAAAGTATTTGTAATGCTTCTTGATTACTCATCAAAAAATCCAAAATCCAAAGCAAAACAACCATCCGGCAGCATAGTTATTTCAACGTTTGGTGACTCTATTTTAACTTGAACATTAAACTCATTAATCGCTCTTAAGAGCTTGTGCTGATTATTAAGATTAATCTTCACCTTTCTTTTATAACTTGAGGGATTATAAAAAATAACTCTTCTAATTTCTTCAAAGCTAAGCTCTTGTCCTGAAGGAGTGCGTTTAAGCCAAAAATACTCTACAGGCTCTTCGACCTCTATTTTCTGATTTTTAAACTCAAAGATCGACAGGATCTTTGTCCAAAAATCTATTTTAGCTTCAGAGCTTTGATCTTTTAAATCGGTTCCATCAAAAAGAATTAACCTTCCTTGTCCTAGTGAGATATGCCTTAACCCTACTATAAACTGAATTTCCTCAGTCTCTAGCGAGTTTTCCAAAATAAAAGACTCAACTCTTTTATGGTTCTCAAGACTGATATCTGATAAATCAACAACAAGGCTCATACCATTCAAGAAAGCTTTTAAAACTGGTGAAAGATTTCCATCCTTTAAGTCTTTTGCAAAAATGAACTGAACCCTATCACTATAAAAGTCTGCCTCACTTAAAACATTTATATTCTGAGAAACACTATAGTTGTAAGGACATATATGATTAAAATACTCGAGCAAGCCTAAATCTTTCCATGCATGAGTCTTTGATGTGTATCTATGAGAAGGTTCAAAAAGATCATAAAAGAAAAGATTAGAATAGCCATAACTAGAATCATCTTCAAAACAATGATGGTTAAAATAATTTTCAATCTTGTTGCTACTTACGGCCATATCATAAAATTGATTAAAACCTTTTGTCTGCACTTGCTCAGTTAAAAGCGCAGTAATAGGAATCTTGTTATGAGTTAAGGCCCAGGTAATATGCCTAGAGTATCGAGCAGGGTGTTCCCAGCTCGCGCAAGAGCGCTTAATTAAATCTGTAGGGCCACCACCTAAAAGGCATGCATCACAGGAGCCAACCCAATAATCCGCTAAATACTCTTTGGCAGTTTCAAGATAGAGCTCTGAGATTAGAGTGAAATAATCAAGACTCGCTCCCACTTCCTCTTCAGCATTGGCAAAAGATTCAAAAGATCCCTGTGCAGAATTATTTGTCTTTAAATATCTAACCAGCCCTGATTGAAAAGAGTTTGAGACATCTTCGTGATAAGAGAAATACTCCTGTTCATAAAATGCTCCCGCATAAAGCCCTGCAACTTTTGACTTAAGTTTTTTTTCTTCAAAATAAGCATTTAGGGCATAGCTAAATTGTCTAAACCCCTGAAAAATTCTTGTATCAAAATAGCTATAAACTGAGTTTACTTTTTGTTCAGAGTCACAAAAAGCTAATTGAAGACCATCAAAACTCACTGAAAGAGTTCTTGCTAATAATGTCGGTACTCCCCCATTTGCTAGAAACGGCATAGGCCCTAATGGAAGAAAAAAGATAATTTCTTTTCCTAGATCTTCAACAATATTTGTAAGCTTTTCTAAATCTGACTCTGGCCTTGATTGTCCAAAATCAACTTGCTTGCCATTTTCACTATGAAACGACCAATTAAGGGGCACATAAACAGTAGACCCATAATGTTGATCTTTTAGTTTTTGCTCCCAAAGTGAGGATGCAGTCTTCCAGTAGAAGAACCAATGATGAGATGAGCCTCCCCCTGTTCCTCCAGAGATTTGTTCGTTTGCTAAAGACAAATTCAGTTCCCCCATCTTGAATATTCATGGTAACAAGGACGGTTCGGGGTGTCATCTGACTTTTTTTAAGGGTTTAGCCCTTTAAAAAACGCATTGCATCTTCTACAATTTATATTTTACAAGTACAAAGGTCACACACCAACACATAGCTTAATTAAGAGGAAATAGAATGTGGTATTTCACTGATGAAGAAAAAGAGCTCCAGGCAGTCTGCCGTGAGTTTGCTAAAAAAGAGATCGCACCATTTGCTGAAAAATATGATCAAGACCAAAGCTTTAACTTAAATGCTTTTAAAAAGCTTGGTGAGCTTGGAGTCTTAGGTATTACAGCTGATCCTGAATATGGTGGGGCTGGCCTTGGAGCCACTGCCGCAACAATTGTGATGCATGAACTTGGAAAAGCTTGCGCCTCTACAACATTAAGCTACCTCGCACATACAATGCTTTGTGTGAATAATATTGATAAAAATGCATCCCAAGAACAAAAAGCTAAATATCTACCAAAACTCATAACGGGTGAACATATTGGGTGTATGGGTATGAGTGAAGCAGAGTTTGGAAGTGATGCTATTGGGTTACAAACAAGGGCCAAGAAATCTGGAGACCATTATATTTTAAATGGTGCAAAAATGTGGATTACAAATGCTCAATACAGTGACATTGCCTATATTTATGCAAGAACTGGGGAAAGTAAAAAAGATATTTCTACATTTATTGTAGAAAAAACAATGGATGGTTTTCAGGTTGGAAAAGAAATTAAAAAGATGGGAATGCGTGCAAGTCCAACAGGTGAGCTTATTTTTGAAAATTGCAAAGTTCCTGCAGTAAACCTTGTTGGTAATGAAGGTGATTCAGTCATTCATATGATGAAAAACCTTGATATTGAACGTATTACTATTTCTGGAATTTCTGCTGGTATCTCACAGGCCTGTGTTGAGCAATGCTTAAGATATGCTAATGAGAGAAAACAATTTGGAAAAAATATTGGAAGTTTTCAGCTAATACAAAAAATGATCGCTGAAATGTCTACTGAATATGAGATGATGAAACATTTTCTGTATGGTGTATGCAGAGAGTATGACAATGGCAGCCAAAACGCTGAAGTTGCAGCTCAGGTAAAACTTGCTCTTCCAAAAATGACCACAAAAATTGCTCTCGATGCTATCCAACTTCATGGTGGCTATGGCTATAGCCAAGAGTTTCCACTTGAACGTTATATGAGAGATGCAAAGCTAAATGAGATTGGTGCTGGCACTAATGAAGTAATGATTATTATTATTGCCCGTAATCTTTTAAAGGCAACAGCTGAAAAGATGGGTGTGTAAATTTCTATGAAAATTGATTTACAATTTCCTCGCTCTTCACACTCTCTTAAGAACTGCAAAGAAATTCTTGATAATTTATTTAAAGAATTTAGCATTCCAGAAGAAAATTTTCTTACGGTTTTATCGAATAAAGAAGTTGCTCAAAAAGCAATTGATCTTGCAGGCAAGTTTAAATCAAAAAAGAATTTTTATCATGTTGGGATTGGCGGCAGTTCTCTTGGTCCAGAGATGCTTGTTTCAAGTTTTTCTCATAACAAAAACTTTATCTTTCTCAATAATTCTGATCCTCAATTAATTCAAAAGAAAGTTGATGCAATAAAATTTGAAGACTCATTATTTTATTTTGTCTCTAAGTCTGGAACTACCGCTGAAACTATGGCCATCTTTGATATTATTGTAGGTTCGCTTCTTGAAAAAGGAATAAAAAAAGAGGATTTAAAAAACTATATGGTTTTTTGTACTGATCCTATAAATGGAGATCTGAGAAAGATCTCTGATCAATACTCTATTTCTTGTCTAACTGTTCCTATTGGCGTTGGTGGACGTTTTAGTGTTCTTACCCAAGTTGGTTTTTTTCCTGCTGCCTTTGCAGGAATTGATATTTTATCCATGCAAAAATCTGCAAAAGATTTTAGTGAGCTATTGTTTAAAGATCCCTACTTTCTCAACCTCTCTCACTCTATTGTGCATCAAATGAGAAATGGCATTAATCAAACTGTTCTTATGCCTTATTGTTCTAGGCTAAAAACTCTTAGTAGCTGGTTTGTACAACTTTGGGCAGAGTCCCTTGGAAAAAATGGGCAAGGACTTACTCCAATTCAAGCACTTGGTGCAACTGACCAACATTCCCAATTACAATTATTCTCAGAAGGCCCAAAAGATAAATTGATTCTTTTTGTAGAAGTTTTGGATCATGGGGCAAATCCCAAAATCCAAAATCACCTCCAAATACCTAGTTTGGAAAAGCTCGCTGGAAAAACTCTTAATAAGCTAATAAAAGGGCAACTTGATGGTGTTATTCAATCTCTTAAAGATCTCGATATTCCTGTTTGTAAGCTGAGCATTGAAAAATTAGACGAAAATTCTTTGGGGCAGCTCATCATTTTCTTTGAACTGCTTACCTGTATGGTAGGAAGCCTTCTTAAAATCAACCCTTTTAATCAGCCAGGGGTAGAGTCGGCCAAAAAATATGCCCTTGAATACTTAAGTCGCGATTAATAAGGGCAATCTTATTGATAAAAGGGACCTTGGATAATAAAATCATGTGACTGAGGATGGTCAATGAGTAACGAAGATACAACTGTAGTATTTACAGACATACACGAAGCACTAAGAGCTGCAGATAGAGAAGCTGAAGAGAAAAAAGCATGTCTTCTGGCCATTGGTGGTGAACTCAATGGAACACTTTTTGATTTGCCATTGGGAGTAACATCTATTGGACGAAATGCAGACAATACTTATGCCCTTGAGTTTAAAGGAGTTTCTAGAAATCATCTAGAGATTAGAATTAATGAAGACAGCTCCAAAGTTATAGACCTCGGTTCAAGAAATGGAACTTTTTTAAATAATGAAAAAATAACAACTCCTCAAGTTTTAAAAAAGGGAGATGTTATTAAAATTGGAGTTATTGCTTTAAAGTATATCCCTAAAGGCGATCCCGAAAGACTTACCTACGACAAACTTAATAGAGAGGCCAACACTGATGGCCTTACTCAGTGTTATAACAAAATGTATTTTTTAAGTGCGCTAGATCTAGCTGTTAAAAAATGCAAAGTAACAGGAGAACCTCTTACTTTGATTGTTTTCGATCTTGATTACTTTAAAAGACTTAATGATAATTTTGGTCATGATGCTGGGGACTATGTCCTTAAAGAATTATCAGAAGTAATCAGAGGGCATGGAGTAAGAGAAGAAGATGTTTTTGCTCGTTACGGTGGAGAAGAATTTGTTATTCTTTTACCTAAAACAAATCTTAAGCAAGGCTATGAGATTGCAGAAAGACTAAGAAGACTTACTGCAGACTTTGAATTTAAATACGAAGATAAGATTCTACCTGTTACATTATCTGTTGGAGTTGCTGACTATCGTCAAGGAGTAAACTCTGGAGTAGATCTGTTTAAAAGAGCAGACAAAGCGGTTTATACGTCTAAGGAAGGTGGTAGAAACCAAGTGAATTTCTACCGAGAATGAATTTAAACACTTCCCCTAAAATTAAAATTTTACCTGAGTTCTTAATAAACCAGATTAAAGCTGGTGAGGTTATTGAGTCTCCTGCAAATCTAATAAAAGAATTGATAGAAAATTCTATAGATGCTCAATCATCCCGTGTAGAGATTCAAATTATAAATAATGGTCTTGATCTCATTAGCATTAAAGACAACGGAATTGGTATTGAGTTTGCCGAACTTCCCTATGCTTTTTGTCGTCATGCTACTTCTAAAATCAGAGACTTCTCAGATCTCTACAAACTTAATAGTTTTGGTTTCAGGGGAGAAGCTCTTGCATCTATTGCCAGTGTTTCAAAACTTCGCTGTCAATCAACTCCAGCCACAGGCACAGGCGGTGCAATTGAATTTGAGGGAGGAGTAGAGCTTTCTCATTATAAAATTGATAATTCACAAACCGGTACTCAAACAGTTATTAAGGAGTTGTTTTACAATACTCCAGTTAGACTTAAATTTGTCCGCTCTGAGCAGTCTCAAAAAAATGAAATCCGAAGAATTCTAGATGCCTATATACTAAACAATCCAAATATTGAGTTTATTGTTAAATGGAATAATGATGAGCCTTCTGTTTATAAAAATACAACTTATATAAACCGAGTCAATGAAGTATTAGGAAGCAAATACTTTGGATCTGATAAGATTATTAATCTTTCAAAAGAGTATAACTCGTATAGTGTTCTAGGACTTGTTTCCAAAGAGCCACTAAAATCTCATGGTAAAAAATATCAGTTTATTTTTGTTAACAACAGACCGGTACAAGACATATCTCTTCACCATTTGATCACAAATTCAATGAAAGCTTTTTGGCCTCATGGCTCCTCTGGAGCATATATTATTAGTCTTAAGATTCCTGCACAAGAGCTCGATGTGAATATTCATCCTCAAAAGACTAGGGTGAAGTATGAAAATAGCTCCATTGTTCTTTCAATGATTAGCGCTGCGATTAAAGAGGCACTTAAAAATCTTAATATCCCAAGAGAAGAGACTACATTTAAACGCTTTGATACTGATGCGAGTGTTAGGGGGTATCAAGGCAGAGATGACTCCACTTATGATCATAGTTCAACTTTTTTAGTTAATTCGTCATTTATGATTTTAAAAAATGAGGATAAAGTATTTTTAATCCATATCAAAAAATTACTTCAAACTTATTTAAAGAATAATTTTTCAGATAATAAAGAACAAACTAAAATTCCACTTCTAATAAGTCTGCCATTTGAGGCAAGTAGTTTATCAAAAGACAAATTAAACGAGTTATCAATTAAGGGGTTTGAATTTGATAGAATTGGAGCATCCTCTTACCTATTAAGATCGGTTCCATCCTATATTGAATTCCTACCTTTCCAAGAAATTATCCCTTGGTTAATTTTTGACAAAGACTGGGAAGAGCAAACCCTTTCCAACCTTTCTTATAAGCAAATTATGGAAATTTATGATTCAACTCCCAATGCCCAAAGTTTTTCTATTGAGCTTAAGGACGACAATCTAGATAGTTTTTTCAATGAATAATATAATTATTATCTCCGGTGCAACAGCCACAGGTAAGACCGCCCTCTCTCTTGCTCTTGCCGAAAAATATAATGCAGAGATTGTTAATTTTGACTCATTACTTTTTTATAAAGAGCTCAATATTGGTACAGCTAAGCCTTCAAAAGAGGAATTAAATAGAATCCCTCATCACTTAATTGATATAAACTCTGCAAAAGATCCCTTAAATGCTGCGGACTATTCGAAACTTGCAAAAGTAAAGATTGATGAACTTCACTCAAGAGGAAAACTCCCTATTCTTGTAGGTGGCTCAGGTTTTTACCTCAGGGCCTTACTTCGTGGTATGTATAATTCACAAGCTCCTTCAGAGCAGATTATTCAAAAATCAAATCAACTTTACGATAATTTAGGTATTGCCCCTTTTATTGAGATTCTTAAAGAACATGATGATCATAATTTCAAACAACTTCACCCTAATGATCATTATAGAATTAGAAGGGCCGTTGAACATTTTTGGTCTACAGGTATACCTTTCTCATTGGCCCAAAAAGACCACGCGAAATCTCATGGACTAACACAGGACTGGGTTATTGATCATATTTATCTGCTTCCTGAAAAACTTGAGCATTGGAAGCTTATTGAGAAAAGAACCCGCAATATTCTTAAAAATGGATTAGTTCAAGAAGTAGAGAACCTACTTCGCTCAAAGATATTAACCGGCAACGAAAGACCGATGCAATCTATAGGATATAAAGAAACATTGGCCTACCTCAACAAAGAATTACCTGACCAGGAAGATCTTTTTGAAAAAATTGTTATCAGCACTAGACAATTAGCTAAAGCACAAAAAACCTGGTTTAAAAAAGAAGAAGGAAAAATAATTTTTAACCCATTAATAGGTAATAATAAAATTCTTGACTCTTTCACTCCGTCAAGCTTTTATTTCTAAAGAAAAACAAGCAATAATTCAAATTAATTTAAAAAACAACGATAAGAAATTATACGAAAAAAGGGTTAATCGAATGCAAAAGCATCATGGTAGAAGGCTAAAACTTATCATTATTTCAGATGGTACAGGAGAGACCGCAACGGCCATGGCCCGTGCAACGATGAAGCAGTTTGCTGATCATGATATCTATTTCACTCGCTATAAAAATATTAGAACTGAAGAACAAATAGATTCTATTTTTCAAGAAGCAGCTATTAATCATGACCTTGTCGTTTATACAATTGTAAAAAAAGAACTTAGAGAATACATTGCACAACTCTCAAGAACAAAACATGTAAGATCACTTGATATACTTGGACCATTGCTCACAACATTTTCTAATTATTTTGACACTGAACCTTCCAATGAACCAGGGCTTTTGCACGAAGTTAATGAAGAGTACTTTGAGCGTGTTGCAGCAATGGAGTTTACTCTTAATCATGACGATGGCCGAAATTTAAACTCTCTACATCTTGCAGATGTTATTTTAGTTGGGATTTCTAGAACATCAAAAACGCCGCTCTCTCTGTATCTATCACTTCACGGAGTGAAGGTAGTTAATGTTCCTTTAATACCTGAAACACCGATTCCAGATGAGTTATATAAAATAGATCAGCGTAAAATATTTGGTTTAACTATTGACCCAGATGCACTTCATGAAATAAGAAGAAACCGTTTACAGAGACTTGGTGTAAACCAAGGCAGTAAAGATGAATACGCTAAGATGGATAAAATCATTGAAGAAGTTGAATGGGCCAATCAGTTTTTCTCTGAAAATAAAAGATGGCCAGTTTTTAATGTAACAGGAAAAGCCTTAGAAGAAACTGCAGCAGAGATATTGCGTCTTTTGCAAATGAGAAAAAACAATATCTTCAAGCAAAGTAAAAGAGATACATAATGGGAGTGTTTGAAAACCTCCCACACCCTATTATTTATTTTTCAAACTGCTATCAGACACCAATCTATGATCAGAGCGGACAATTAATTGGAAAACTCCACGATTTTTTTGTAGACTATGAGGAACAATACCCAACAGTTATAGCAATCTCAATTGTAAAAAATCACAACTACTCCTATATCCAATGGGATGATCTAAAATTATTTACTTATAAAAAAATAATATTAAAGGAAGGTGCGAAGGCACGTTCAGGGAAGACTTACCCTAAAATAACGAAGCAAAAAACAGTTAAGAGCTTATTAAAAATATCTAATGACTCAGAGGTTATTGATTACCCAGGGCTTGCTAAAGTAATCCTTGACCGTCAGGTAGTCGATATCTCTGGGAAAAAAGTTGTTCGAGTCAATGATATTCACTTTATAAAAATAGGAAAAAGACTTAGAGTAACGCATGCAGGAGTTGGCATAAAATCCATGCTACGCCGGCTTGGTTTTATTAGATTTAGTGAAAATTTAGTAAGAGTTTTTACTTTAAATTCAAAAAAAGAAATTCCTGAAAGAATCATAAGCTGGCGCTTTGTCCACGCCCTTGGAGATCGATCTATTCATGATAATGTTAGCCTTAATGTTTCTAATGAAGTTTTAGGAACCCTTCACCCTGCAGACCTTGCTGATATTATTGAGGAGCTTGATAGTCATGGTCGTAACAAAGTATTAAAACAGCTTAATACTGAAAAAGCTGCAGACACCCTAACAGAGCTTGAAGATGATGACCTACAAGCGAAAATTCTAAAAGAAGAAACTCCAGAGGGTGCTGCTAGGCTTATTGAGTATATGGGTACAGATGAAGCAGCGGATGTACTTAGTGAAATGAGCAAAGAGGATGCTCAAAGGATTATCTCCAATATTGAAGATGAGGAGATGGTTGAAGATATCAAAGAACTTCTAACTTACAAAGAGGACACTGCTGGCGGACTAATGTCCACTGATGTCTTAATGATTAAAAAAGATATGCGCAAAAGCGAGATTCTTTTACACCTTCAAGAATGCAGTGATGATTATGAGAACATTTATGATATTTATATTATTGATGATGATGAAAGACTAATTGGAACATGTTCTCTTCGAAAACTTATAATCACACGAGAAGATGTTAAGATATCGGATATTATGAAGACCGAAGACCTTAAAGCTCAAAGCTATAATACCGATTGGGAAGATCTTGCAGAGTATATGAGTAAATATAATTTAATAAACGTGCCTATTGTCGATGAAACAACTACCCTTTTAGGTTTTGTATCCGTTGATGATATTCTCCCGTGGTTATTAGACGAGATATGATGAGCGAAAAGAAAGAATCAAAAGCTACATTAAAGGCAAAACTTCTATTACTACTAAGTGTTATAGGCCCTGGGATAATTACCGCTAATATTGATAATGATGCTGGAGGGATTGCAACTTATTCAGTTGCAGGAGCTGAAACTGGCTTTCGTCTTCTTTGGGTAATCTTTCCGATTACAACTGCTCTTATTATCGTTCAAGAAATGTCTGCTCGTATGGGCATTGTTTCTGGAAAAGGACTTGCAGATCTTATAAGAGAAAAGTTTGGTCTTAAGGTTACTTTTTATTCTCTTATTCTTCTTATTTTTGCTGACCTTGGTAATACTATGGCAGAGTTTGCAGGTATCGCAGCTTCAACTGAGCTTTTTGGGGTCTCACGCTATATTTCTGTTCCCATCTGTGCACTTATTGTTTGGTTAATTATTATCAAAGGTTCATATAAATTAGTCGAAAAAGTTTTTATTGTGGGATGTGTAGTCTATCTCTCTTATATTTTTTGTGGATTTATTATATCTCCAGATTGGGGCCAAGTAGCGAAGTCGGTTCTTATTCCAAAAGTTAATGAGATTAGATCATCTGATATGCCTATTATTGTAGGCTTAATTGGAACGACCATAACTCCCTGGATGCAATTCTATATACAATCATCCATTGTAGAAAAAGGAACCAAGGTTCAGCATCTTTGGCTTTCCAAAATCGATATTATTATTGGCTGTCTTTTTATGTTTTTAGTAACACTTTTTATTATTATCTGCTGTGCTGCTACTTTGCACTCAGCAGGAATAAAAATTTCAAGTGCTGAAGAAGCGGCCATGGCATTAAAGCCTCTTGCAGGTGAATACTCTGCATGGCTCTTTGGTTTTGGGCTTTTTAATGCTTCATTTCTCTCTGCAGCTCTTTTGCCACTGGCAACTAGTTATTATGTATGTGAAGGTATGGGTTGGGAATCAGGAGTAGATAAGGACTTTAAGGAAGCCCCCAACTTTTTTGGTATTTTCACAGGACTAGTCATTATTGCAGCGCTAATTATTTTAGTTCCTGGAATTAACCTCTTTCAAATTCTTTTATGGTCACAAGTTATCAACGGTGTTCTAATCCCTATCATTCTTATATATATTATACGCCTTTGTAATGACCCTGACGTAATGGGGGAATACACTAATAGCCTAAGCTATAATATTATATGCTACGGTATTGTCACAATTATGATCGTGGCCAATGGGGCCCTTACATACTTTGAACTATTTAATTAATTTTCAATGATTGTTTTCTGATTCTCTCTTACAACAAATCGGATAGGCTTTCTCGTTCCAAGAGTTCTATTTTTAACAGTTGCTTCATAACTTCCAGCAGGGATTCTAAATGAGCTTAATGGTAGTTTTCTGGTTACCATTTCTCCATTGATATCAAGTTCAATTTCACTACCAGCAGGAAAGTCTTTTGAAAAGATCATTCCATAAGATGATTTTGGTAAAATCTCGGGAATATCAATTGTCATTGTTTCATCGTGATCTTTAAAAACAATTTCTTTTTCAAATGCTTGATAACCATCTTGAACAATTTTCACTTTGATAAGTCTTTCAATAGGAAGTTTAAGTCCTGTTGATTTATAGCTTACCTGATTGTCATCAATATATAAGGAGTGATGTCCTCTGAATCCGTTAAGCCTTAAAGTTCCTGTTAATTCAGACTTTGAAACACTTGCAGGAGACTTACCAATATTTGTAGTACAAATATTTGAGCTATGACAAAGAATATTTGCTTGCTCAATGATAAGGTCTTTTTTGAAGAAACTAAATGCTGCAAGAGAAGCTACAAGAGCATATTTTATCAAGTTGCTATTATGTCCTTCTTCATTTTCTTCTTGCTCTGTTTGGTTTTGGATCTTAATCGTTCTAGTACTTATACCATTACTAGTATTATTCATTTTGCTTTTAATCAGTTTTCTGGTGCTTGTTTCTTCTAATATAATTTTAGATGTATTATCTTCTGATTCGCTTTTTAATGCCTCATCTAGTTCGTAGTTGATAACTTCTTTTTTAGTATTTTGCCCTGGTATTGCTGAAGGTGCTTGTGCCTTAACAGCTGTTTCTTGTTTATAATCATTTAAATACGGGGCAATATTAATTTGTCCAAACTTAAAGAGTTTGGACCGGTCTTCTTTAATATGTTGCTTAAAAAGATCTTTTGCGAAATTACTTAAATCAGTTGCATTAAAATCTGGATAGTGTGAGTAAAGAAACTTAACCAATGCTCTATTAAGCTGATCCATATTTTCAAATCTAAGTTCTTTGTCTTTACTAAGAGCTTTAAGTACAATCTGATCCAACTCTTTTGGAACATTCGGGTTAATCGTACTTGGCGGTGGTATTTTACAACTTTGTATCTGCTTAAGTACTGCTAACTCATTTTTACCTTTAAATAATTTTCTTGAACAAAGTAATTCCCAAAGTGTTATTCCAATAGCAAATTGATCATAACGATGGTCGAGGGTAACTCCTCCATCATCATCTTGTTCTAAATACTCAGGGGCAAGATAAGAAATCTTCCCTTTAATAATTCCAACTTGAGTCGAGTCAGTGTCAGTATTCGTTTTAGCAATACCAAAGTCGATTATCTTGATAGCGCCATCAAAGGTAAGCATAATATTATGAGGCGAAATATCTCTATGAACGATATTTAAACTTTCATTAGTCAGTTTGTTTTTAAAATTATGAGCGTAATTTAAGCCTTGTGCAGCTTGGGAAATAATATGAACAGATATCTCTACCGGAAAAACGAGTTTTCTTTCCTTAAGCTTGTCTAGAAATTGCTTAAGATTAGCACCATCAACATACTCCATGGCCGTATAAAGTTGCTTTTGATACATCCCATAATCATAGGTTTGTGCAATATTGGGGTGATTAAGTCCAAATGTTGTTTTAATCTCTTGCAGAAATGCCTGACGGAAACTTTCATCTTCCGAAAACTTAGACTGGATCATTTTTATGGCCACAATCTTATCAGCGTCTTCACTGAGAAAACGGGCCCGCCAAATTTTCGCCATTCCCCCATCAACAAGGTGGTCTAGCAATAAATAACGTCCAAATCTTTTTAGTTTTTTATTTTCCATATTACGCCAACTTTTCGGCTATAAATCGGAGAAACTTTAATGCAAGCGAGAGTAAATCAAAAAGATTTTAAGTGGTTACAAGTAGTTGATTACAGGACTCTAGTTTTTGATCACAGTGACATTTCTATAACCAGGAAGCTTCAATACAATGTCTTTAGTTATTGGATTCTTAAAGCAAAAACCTCGCACTCTGTATAACTGGAGAGACTTCGCTTCATAATCTGGATGATTTTTAAAATTCTGGTAAAAGTCAGGTATTACCTGCTCTTCTCCACCTTGGGTATCCATTTGTTTTGTTACATTTCGATGAGAAATATACTTATTCTCTAGGGAGTACAAAAGACCTACATAGAACTCTGAACATTGCTGAACATCTTTTTTAGAGCTTTCTGAGAGCCAGCCATATAATTTAGAACCAGAGTCAATTTTAGTCAGCATCATATCATAAGCAAGAGACATTTCTTTATACCAAGAATATCGCTGAAATTTAAATTCAGCATTAACCTTCTCTCCTTCTACAAAAGCGTTTCTTAAGTAGAAAGACTCTTCATCAACAAGGTTAGTAGTAAGGTTTCCACAAGAAACAATGAGAAAAATTATTGGGATAAGCTTAAACACTCTATTAAATCCTTAATTACAATATTACTCTTTTGAGATGTTAATAAATTATGAGCTGAAGTTGCATACTCTTTTAAATTAATTGTAGTACTTGGAAAGCTCTTAATAAAGACTTTTGCTAAATCTAAATCAAAATAGTCAGACTTTTTTGATACAAAGAACTCCCCTGGCCTATTAAAGAAATAACTCTGTTGCATAACATTTTTAGACATGGTCTGAATTTCACTAAACAAACTATAACTTAGAAAGCTGTGCACAAGAGGGTCAAGGTCAAAATGTGCTCCGAGCTCTTGGTTCTCGATTAATTTCTGTCTCTCATAGTTTAGATCAAGACGATAATAAGAAAGTAAATTAAAGAGCCCTGTAAGTCTTTTATTTGGGACTTGAACAAATTCTTCTTTAAATTTTATCAACGGATTTATGAATACAAACTTATCCCCATCTAAAAGCTTAGAAGATCTCTCTAGGATAAAATTTAACAAGACCAAAGCCCCCATACCGTTGGCCACAAACACACGGGGTTTATCCTTGATTTGTGTAATAACCGACTCTAAATCATCTAGGTATTCTGCGTAACTATCAATATACCTTCTTTGACCTGAGCTCAACCCATGTCCTCTAAAATCAAAAACTGTGACCTTGCCACCAATACCTTGGCATAAATCTTTAGCAAATTTTTCGTAATAATAATGGTAATCAACTACATCATGCAAAATAATGGTTTCATGGGTGAAGTCTTTTTTATTAGTAAAAGACTACATAAATATTCAAACGGATGCAAACTGGCGACGTATTTAAGAAGTAGTAGTAGTAATATCAATATTAGGAATCAGTACTTATAAATTTTTCAATAGCGCCTTTTGCATCTGGACTAAGCTCAGTGAATCGAAACGAGAATCCCTGCCCACCATCAAGAACACGAACAACTTCACCAGAAGCTACAAAATGAAAATCACTATTATCAGGATGAACATTAAATGAAATTTTTGCACCTGGTTTTGCTGGGTAATCAGGAACAAGTATCTGCATTCCACCCATTGAAACATCACGACAGATTCCTTCAAAAAGTTCATTGTTATCATGAAACAACATTCGAGCAATGAATGGTCTTCTAGGATGAATACGTCTTTCCATCTCATCAATGGGAGGTGGTTTTTCACTAAAGACAGTTTCAAAAATATCTATGTCCGCTAGAATCTGCCAATTCTTCATTCCTGTTGCCCAAATATAACTTCTGCCATTAACTCTTTTTTCTTGATAGAGTCTAACAAGTGTATTGAGTGAGTAAGGCCCATAGAGAGTTTCCTTACCGTTTCTGTCTTTACCAGTCATAATAAAAAAAGTCTTATCATCCATGCTGATAGAGCCCCAGTCAAAATCTTCATCTGCTTGGGTTTCGAAATATTTATCAAACTCTGAAACTTCAAAAAGTTTTTTCCAATTTTCAAAACCTTTTGTCCAAACAGGATCATCTTTTTCTAGACGACCTGATCGGATGAGATCGATAAACTCACTTTCTCGGATTGGCCCAATTCTCTGATTGTTCCTAACGTAAAACCATTGATTTTCCATAATTTTGAAATCCTTATATCTATATTTTATCTAATCGATACGTAATTTCAGTATTTTGGCAGAATTTTCCTAGGCCAAAATCCTAGTAAAAACATCCGTTTTTACTTTATTTATCCAAGTTTTATGCCGATATAGATCTAGAGATACAAAGGTTGAAGAATGCTTAAGGTGAAATTATTAAAACTTCTAGGATTATCGGCACTACTGCTTTTAGGCTCATGTGCTGAAGAAGAGTTTGGTAAAACGACCAAAAGTGAAGCTATTTCTGCAAACTCTAAACAATCTTTCAGTTCGTCATCTTGTGCTCAGAGCACTCTTATCAAGCCTCCAGTAGACTTTCTATTTGTTTTTGATAATTCTACTTCTACAAATTTTATTAATTCGCAGACCAAAGACGCTCTAAGAAATACCCTTTCATTTGTGTCAGAAAAATTTGACTATCATGTTATGGTTGCACCTTTGGTTAGAAACTCATCAAATATAAATGAAGGAGCATCTCTTGCTGTTCAAAGCATTGATGGTCTTAACTCTTCAGCTCAAAGCTTAGTAGTGGCCAATGATAGCGATCTTCTTCTTGATAGAGTTGCTGCCATCACAACAGTTCCAGGCTCAAGCGAGTTTGGTTTTTCTCGTGTTAACGAACTTATTAGTACTAACAGAAGTAATGGAATATTTAGAAATAATGCCTACACAATCATTGTTGTTATTTCTAATGAAGATGCAGACTGGGTTCAAATCGGTCCTGATAATCAAGGTTCAGGTCCTGAGCAATTAGACTTTAATACAAATAAAAATAATCTCATTAGTCTTTCTAATAGTATGAGTTCTGAGCAATTTAGATTTATCACTTTAGTTCCAAGTGTTGATAATTGTCAGCCATTTTATAAAAGAGGACAGCGCTATAAAAATATGTCGCAAGAGATTTATCTTCACAACCAGACAAAGCCAGGTTTTTTTGATCCTTCAGGGGGATACCCCTTTGATAACTTTGATATCTGTTCCGGCAACTACGCAGGCATCTTTGACAGCATCAACCAGACAATTCAAGAAATTGTTCTTAGTCATGTTTATGACCATTGGTTAATAACAACAAATAATATTCAAACATTTGATCCCAATACAATTGAAGTCTTTAAGCATATAAATGGTGGATCAACAGCTGTCTCTATTGCTGAAAGTAATTTTGATGGATGGAGCTATGCTGGATATCAAGTTAACAAAAATACGCGAGTTGAGCCAAGCCCAGGTGAACCTCAAACCGGTTTTATGATTAGGCTTAATGGAAATGCAAAAGTAACTCATCCTGACTGTTTAAGAATTGATACTTTGGCACCTGCTGATTATTACGGTTACGTGGCCATTAGTGAAGAGCCCGATCTTTCAAGTGTTAATTTTTCTAAGAATGGACAAGCTTATAATCAAAGTGCAAGCAATGGTTGGGAGTACTTAGGATTCCAGTCATCTTTTAATATTAGAATTACTGGCCCTGGTAATTACTCTCCAGCAACACCAGCTGTTAATAGAACTGGCTATATTTTCAAACTCAATGGTGGTGCAGCCTATTCAAACGGTGACTCCATCGATATCTTCTACTTCGCCGCTCCTAAATGAGACGCGGCAATATGCGCTAGCAAATTGACGGGAACTTTACCGTTATGCCCGTGTCGAAAAGACGCGA